>JAWOHA010000207.1:0-2854 GCA_046496385.1 Cryobacterium sp.
CGGCAGCCAAAACCCATTTGGCAAATCAATCGCTTAAGTTTTATTTTTATGATAAATATTTGAGATAGGGAGTGTTCGTGTCATAAAACTTTTACAACCCATCTCAAAAAAACCGAAACAGTATTAAAGCGCATCCAAGTTGAAGCATACCAAGGAAATTCTCTACATGGTATTCGTATCGAACAACAAGCCGCCTGAAATTTTGGAGCCAGGCAAAAAGACGTTCGACCTTCCATCTTCGGGTATAGCGTCTAAGTTTACGGCCATCTTGGGTGCGCGGTTTCTTTCTTCCTTTGCGATGTGGCGAGATCATTTCAATGCCACGTTCCTCGCTGAGTGTCTGATCAAGTTTGTCGCTATCGTAAGCTTTATCCCCGATAATTTTATCAGGGGCATATTTGATAAAACTGCTGTCAATAGTGGCTTCGACCAGTTTCACCTCATGGGGCGAAGCGCTTTCAACGTGAGCGGCGATAGGAAGACCAGAAGCGTCTGCGATGGCCATGATCTTGGTGCCTTTACCGCGTTTCGTCTTGCCGACAGCAAGACCCCTTTTTTTGCCGGCGCGAAGCTGCCGTCTATGAACGCTTCACGAATGGTCAGCTTGAGGATCTCCCGGATCTCGGAGGCGCGGAGATCGCGGGTGCGGCGGGCGAGGCGGAATTCCATGGGGCGCTCCCTTTCAGACCAGAGGCCGGGTCTCGTCACGGGGGGATGCGTCGTCGCCGTCGCCGCGATCGATGCGGGAGAGCGCGGCGGCAAGGCGGGCGATGCCGATGCGGATGCGATCAGGCTCCGGGTTCGAGAAGGCCAGGCGCAGGTAGGCTGCGTCGGGGGGTTGGGCGAAGCAGGTCTCTCCGGGCAGGACCGACACGCCCTCGTCCGCTGCGGCCGCGAGCAGTGCGCTGGGATGCAACGGCCGGACGGCCCGTGCCCAGACGTAGAAGCCGCCATCCGGACGGGTCCACTGCAGGCGACCTGCCAGGTGCTCCTCGAGGGCGGCGAGCATGGCGTCGCGACGCTCGCGGTAGGCCGGCCGGATCCGCGCCAGGTGCGGCTCGACGAGGTTGTCTCGCAACATCAGGTCGAGCACCCACTGCCCGACCGATGCCGTGTGCAGGTCGGTGCCCTGCTTGAGGAGGGTCAGGGCGCGGATCACCGGCCGTGGTGCGACGAGGTAACCGAGCCGCAGGCCGGGAGAGAGTACCTTCGAGAAGGTGCCGAGATGGAGCACGACGCCGTCACGGTCAAGGGCCTTCAGGGATGGCAGACGGGGCCCGTCGTAGCGCAGCTCGACGTAGGGGTCGTCCTCGAGCACCGGCGCGCCGACGCGCGCTGCCACGGCGAGCAGCTCCTGTCGGCGCTTGAGCGACATCACGGCGCCGGAAGGGTTCTGGAAGGTGGGCAGGGTGTAAATCAGTTGCGGCCGGTGACGGTCGACCGCCTCCGCCAGGAGGTCGGTGCGCAGGCCCTCGGCATCCATCGGAATCGCGACGAGCCGGACACCGCAACGGCGGAAGACGTGCAGGGCGCCGAGGTAGGACGGCTCCTCGACGATCACCGTGTCTCCGGGCGACAGTAGCTGCCGGGCCAGCAGGTCGAGGCCCTGCTGCGAGCCCGAGAGCACGATCACCTCATCCGGGCGGCACTGAATCTGCCGGGTCACGAACCACGACGCCAACGACTCCCGCAGCGGCGTGTGGCCCTCGGTCGGGCAGTGCTGCAGGACGAGAGCGCCCGAGCGAGCCATTACCCGGTCCAGGGCGTCGCGAACCGCTGCCACCGGCAGGAGGTCGGACGCAGGGAGACCGACCGAGAGGGAGATCACGTCGTGCCGCTCGGCCATAGCGAGCAGGTCGCGGATGAGGGGGTCGGCAACCGACTCACCGCCTCCCCGCAGGAGCTGACCCCAGGGGAGCCCGGAGACGGCGCGCCGATCGGCCGCTGCTGCGTGTGTCGTGCAGCCCCGGACCCGAGTGCCGCGACCGACGCAGGCATCGACCAGGCCCTGGTCCTTGAGGGTACGGTAGGCGGCGAGAACGGTGGTGCGGCTGACGCCGAGCGAATCGGCGAGACGGCGCTCCGGCGGCAGGCGAAAGCCCTCCGGCAGGAGGCCACCGAGGATGTGGGTGCGCAGCTGGGCCGCAATCTGGGCGAAGAGCGGCACGTTGCTGGCGCGGTCGAGGATCAGATCCATGCCAAACTCCACATTGGACCGTACCAATCAGGAGTATCGCCGAATCCGCCACCCCTGAAAAGATCCAAAACCGGGAAATTGCGTAATACCAACCCATGCACCGGATGACCGCGCCGACTCACACGAGCCAGGTCAGCTTGACAAGGACGGCCCTGGAACGACGCGCCGCCACAGGGCGTAGTCTCCAATGGACTGCTCGAGCCGGTAGTTCTCTTCGAGAAACCGCGAGTAGGCAGGTGGAAGCTCGCCGTCGGGATGGCATACGAACCACAGGGGAGGATTGCGACCGAGGTCGGCGGTCACGGTCGCGACGGTGCCGAGGAGCTCGTCGTACCGGGGCATCGAGTGCACCCAGAAGAAGTATTTGGTGGGCGCCTTGCGCTCGGCCAGGAAGTAGATGGTGGGCTGGCCTCCGAAGACGAAGATCGGGTCGTCGGGGCCGGAACGGGCCGCGATGTACTGAGCCACCGCAGTGACGGCCGGATCGGCCTTGGCGGCGACCATGCGCCGCTCCTCGCCGAGCCGCGAAGGCCACCACGTGATGGCGGTCATCAGAGCCAGAGCAACCGTGAGCGTGCGGATCGCATCCCGGGGTTCGATCCGCACGCTCACGGTTGCTCTGGCTCTGATGACCGCCATCACGTGGTGGCCTTCGCG
>JAWOHA010000239.1:0-10839 GCA_046496385.1 Cryobacterium sp.
CGTACCGACGTTTCTCCCGGTGGAACGCGACGAGGATGACGCCCCGATCGACGGGGACCGGCGTTCCGCCGGTGAGAAGCGGGCGGCGATCACGCTGGCCATGTTCGAGAACGTCGGTACGGCGTCTGCGGAGATGAAGCTGGCGCACACGGTGTCGATGGTGGCGCGCAGTTCGGGGGTGACGCCGCCGATGAGGCGGTGCAGACCGTCTTTGAGGGCTCCGAACGCGATGGTGCTCTTCTCTTCTTGCCGGTATTCCTTCGGCGCCACCCCGTCAGGGTCGAGACGCGCCATCCACTCCTGCACCAGGCGGTAGATGACATCCGCCGGGAGGGCGATACCGGAGCCGGGCTCCCCGTCGGTGTCGTCGGTGATCTCCCCGGTCGCATTCGCGACCAGGGTGCGTTCGGCGAGGCGGAACAGGTCGTAGTCGGCACGCGAGGCGACTGTGCGCAGCCCGGTCACGATGTGGTCGGCGGAATCGACACAGAGTTCCCCGGACTGCAGTCCGGCGGCGACGGCGGGGAACAGTGGCGGGAGGTCTCCGCCGAGCGATAACCGTTCGGTGGTCTGCCCGCCGATCTTCATTCGACGCCGGGCCTCCCTGCTGGAGACGCGGGTGATGGCGGTGATCAGGTCGAGCGTGTTGGTGCAGCCGAGCTTGTGGGCGAGGGTCTCATCGGGGCCGCGCACGGCACGGTGGCCGATGTCGGTGGTGGAGGCGATTCTGGCGGCATCGACGGTGCGGCCGGCGGACTCGAGGATCATCATCACGTCGACTGCGTCAGGGTCATCGAGCAGCGGCAGGTTCACACTATGTAGGGCCGTGGCGAGGTGCTCCGCGGCGTGGCGGAGGTGTTCGACGGGGTCTGGGTCGAGGACCGCGGTGCCCGACGGGGGTGTCTGTGACATACCCCAATTTTATCCAAAACACGAGGTTTGCTCGAGAAAGTTGGGGGAATGTGGATAAGTTGTCCGAACGTAGGGCTGTGGAGAACTCAGGGTTGGAGGTCGGCTTACGAGGTCTCGATCGCTCGCAAGCTCGCGCCTCGACCAGCGGGAGGGCGCGACGCGAGGGTCCCGCCGGGCGGGGCGACGCGAGGGTCCCGCCGGTCGAGGCGCGACGAAGGAGCGATCGAGACCACGCTTGCCGGTCCACACGCTCAGGTCGGCTCACGCGGTCCCGATCGCTCGTACCTCGTACCTCGTACCTCGACCGGCGAGGACGGCCTCGACCGGCGCGGGAGGCGCGACCGGCAGAGTGCGAGCAGCGGAGGTTCGGTGACCCGCGACCCGCGACCCGGTGCGGGTGCCTAGGCCGGGCCGGCCTGAGGAGAGCGGCGGCGGTTGCGGCTGCGCCGGCGCGGGGCGCTGTTGCCGTCGTGGTGCTCGGCTCCGCCGCCGTCGTGCGTTCCCGAGGCTGACGGTGTTGTCGTGGCCGGAGCAGTCTGGGCATCGGGGATGGTCGCGGTGCTGGCCGATCCGGCACGCATCCGCGTGCGGGTGGGGCGTTCGGCCTCGCCGGAACCAGCGACGTTCGGTCGCCCGGAGGCACTCGAGGTCGTGTCGGTTCGTGCCGGTTCGGTGCGGGCGGTGTCTCCGCGCGCCGCGCCGCGGCCAGAGCCCGATCGGGCGGCGTCGCTACGCCCTGAATCGCTGCGCCCCGAGTCCGTGCGTCCCGAACCGGAGCGGCCTCCGCCGGAGCGTGCCGAACCGGAGCGGCCGTTATCGCGGCCACCGGCGGTGCCCGGAACGGTCTCTTTGATCGGGGTGGCACGCAGGCGGCCCTTGGAGCCGGCCGGAATATTGAGGTCGGTATACAGGTGCGGCGATGACGAGTAGGTTTCGAGCGGCTCCGGCACGCCGAAGTCGAGCGCCTTGTTGATCAGCGTCCACTTGTGCATGTCGTCCCAGTCGACGAACGTGACGGCGATACCGGTCTTTCCGGCACGACCGGTGCGGCCCACGCGGTGCAGGTAGGCCTTGTCGTCTTCGGGGATGGTGTGGTTGATCACGTGTGTGACGTCTTCCACGTCGATGCCGCGCGCGGCCACATCCGTGGCGATCAGGATGTCCTTCTTGCCGGCCTTGAAACTGACCATGGCGCGTTCGCGCTGCTCCTGGTTGAGGTCGCCGTGCACGGCCGTGGCGTTGAAACCGCGGTCGCCGAGTTCTTCGACGAGCTTGGCTGCGGCACGCTTGGTGCGGGTGAAGATCACGGTCTTGCCGCGGCCCTCGGCCATCAGGATGCGGCCGATCACCTCGTCCTTGTCCATGTTGTGGGCGCGGTACACGAGGTGCTCGATGTTGGCCTGCATGAGGCCTTCATCGGGATCGGTGGCGCGAATGTGAATGGGCCGGTTCATGAAACGGCGGGCCAGAGCCACGATCGGCCCAGGCATCGTCGCCGAGAAGAGCATGGTGTGGCGATCGGCCGGAGTCTGTGCGAACAGCTTTTCGATATCCGACAGGAATCCCAGATCGAGCATCTTGTCGGCCTCATCGAGCACCATCTCACGTACGTTGGCGAAGCTCAGCAGACGCTGGCTGGCCAGGTCGAGCAGGCGTCCGGGCGTGCCGACCACAATCTGGGCGCCGGCCTTGAGCTGTTCGATCTGGCCCTCGTACGCCTTGCCGCCGTAGATCGAGACGATCTTCGTCTCGCGGTTGCCGGCGGCCAGCTCGAGGTCTTCGGAGACCTGAACGCACAGTTCGCGCGTGGGCACCACGATCAGGGCCTGCACACCCGGCTCGGGGGTCAGGCCGAGGCGCTGGATGACCGGAAGGCCGAATCCGAAGGTCTTGCCGGTGCCGGTCTTGGCCTGACCGATGATGTCCTGGCCGGCGAGGGCGAGGGGAATGGTCTGGGTCTGGATGGGGAACGGGTCGAGGATGCCCTTGGCGGCAAGGGAGTCGACCATGTCCTGGTCAATATTGAGTTCGGAGAAAGTCACGAATATCTGCCTGTCAGTAGCTGGGAGCGGTATGCGCCATCTTTTTGTCTCAGGCGCAGGGCCACCGAACCTTGTCGGCGGCGTGACGCTATCTTACCTGACAGGCTGCGATTGACCCGAGCGGCGCGCTGCCCGCACCAGCTGTCCTATGCTGAGCGAGTGGACTTGAGCTTTGGTCGGCGCGTGACGCGCCCGGAGAACCCCCGACCGTCCGGTCGGGGCGAGAAGAAGCCGACCACCAAAATGGACATCAGCGATCTGACGCCCCCGGTGCTGCATTTTCTGGGCCAGTCCGCGTATTGCGAGTTGGGGGCCTTCGGTGCACTGGCCCGGGCTGTGGAGACGGCCCCGTCACTCTCGGCGAAGGAAGGTCTGAGCACGGCGGCCGCCCGTGCCCTGGCCAAACATCACGGCCTCGTCGCCGAGATTCGCCGGCGTGACCGGGACCCGGCCGTGGAAATGGCACCGTTCGCCCCGGCGCTGGACAGCTTCCGCGCTCAGACCCGGGGAGCGGACTGGTATGAACTGCTGCTGAACTGCTACCTCATCAGCGGCCTGCTCGACGACTTCTTCATTCGTCTTTCAGACGGGTTGCCCCGTGACGTCGGGGCCCGGGTGGCGCACCTGCTGAGTGAGGACGACGGACCGAATGTGCTCGTGCACCAGCTGCAGGCCGCCATCACGGCTCAGCCGGGGCTGGAATCCCGGCTGGCGCTGTGGGGCCGCCGGCTGGTGGGAGACACCCTGCTCGTGGCGCGCTCCGCCATGCCCGCGTCAGACGTGACCGCCACCACTCCGAACACCTCGCCGGAGCTGCGGATCGAGCCCGTCTTCACGGAACTCATCGCCGCCCACACACGTCGGATGGACGGCCTCGGCCTCACCGCCTAGAGCTGACGACCGGCCTACGTGGGAACGCCGTTGGCGGTGTAGTCGCGCAGCAGACGGGCGTCTTCGTTGATGCGCGATCGGGCCACTGCAAGCTGGCTGGCGGCCGCGACCAGCGCCGCCACGACGAGTGACAGCACCCAGATCCAGCCGGCGTCGTACGCCCAGCCCAACCAGGTCAGTCCCACCCAGACCAGCGCGGCCATGGCCGTGCCGATCGCGGGCACGAGCACGGCGCCCTGAGTGGACCGACCGGGCAGGGTGTATCGCGCCAGAAGCCCCAGAATGGCCCCACCAAGGGCCACGAAGAGCAGTTCCATGGCCTGGGTTAGGCGACGAAGCCCACGCGGCGAGACTCTTCCGAGCCGATTTCCACGAAGGCGAGTCCGGCCGTGGGAACGACGTACACGCGCCCCTTGGCGTCGCTGAGTTTGAGGTACCCGGTCGGGTCTGCGAGGGCCGCGGCCACCGCTTCCTCGATCACGGATGCGGGCTGCGAGGACTCGAAACCGATCTCGCGGGGAGAGTTGAAAATGCCAATGCGGATATCCACCAGGTGTGCCTTTCGTCGACTCCGCTCAGAGTACGACAGAACCACCCGTCACCCGGACCGAGTTCACTGTCGGCGCAACCCGGTACCGTTGCAGACGTGACCCCCACCACCGTTTCACCCGACCAGAGGAGCGCCGGTCGGCGTGCCCGCCCGGCGCTCGACCCGTCTCAGTCAGCCGTGCTGGCGGTGCGCGACGGGGATCATGCCGCAGTGATCGGAGCGCCCGGCAGCGGCAAGACCCGCACCCTCGTGGAACTCGTGGCCGATCGGGTACTGGTGCGTGGGTACTCCCCGAGTGAGGTTCTGGTTCTGGTTCCCACCCGAACCGGCGCAACGGAACTGCGCGACCGGCTGGCGCTGCGTCTGGGCGTGCCCACGAACGGGCCGATGGCACGCAGCGCCAACTCGGTGGCCTTCCAGCTGGTTCAGACGGCTGAGACCCAGGCCGGGCGCGCCTCGCCCACCCTGCTCACCGGTGGCGAACAGGACCAAATCATCGCCGAGCTGCTGGAGGGCCACGGAGCCGACGGAAACGGGCCCGCCTGGCCGAACACTCTCGGGCCGGAGGTGCGTCGGCTGCGGGGCTTTCGCACCGAGCTGCGCGACCTCATGATGCGAGCGGTGGAGTACGGCGTGCGGCCGGACCGTTTGGAGGCCCTGGGAATCGCCGGTACCGGTGGTACCGAAACCGGTTCCGTTCCGGCCCGGCCCGAGTGGGTGGCCGCCGCACAGTTCGTGCGCGGCTACGAAGAGGTCAAGGACCAGACTCGGCCAGGACAGTTCGACTCCACCGAACTCGCCCAGTACGCCGCGGCCGTCGTGCGCGCGGCGGCTCCCGGGCCGGCCGGGGCGAGCACCCTCGGCGCTCTCGCCGCGGTGCGCGTCATCGTGATGGACGACGCCCAGGAGGTGACCCAGGCCGTTCTCACCCTGCTCGCCCAGTTCGCGGCCCGGGGCGTCGCCATCATCGCCTTCGGCGACCCCGACATCAGCACCGGGTCTTTTCACGGTGCCCACCCGGATGCCCTGGGCCGCCTCGGTTCCTACCTGGCCGCCGACCCGAGACGGCCGTTGCCGGTGCAGACACTGCGTCTGCACGCCGTGTACCGGCACGGTGAGACCCTGCGCGGGATCGTGCGCGACGTGAGCAGCCGCATCGGCGCGGCAGCCGCGGGCACCCAACGGGCCGCCGCGTCGCTGACACCCGACCCGGTCGGTCACCCGGGCGTGCAGACCGTGGTCGTGGCGACCCCGGCTGATCAGCTCGGGGTCATCGCCCGACGCTTGCGTGAACGTCACCTGCTCGACGGCATACCGTGGGCGCAGATGGCGGTGATCGTGCGCACCGGTTCTCTGGTGCCCGCGCTCAGCAAGGGGCTCGCCGCCCTCGAAGTGCCCACCCAGGTGTCGACGGCACAGACGGCGCTGCGCGACGAGTTCGCGGTGCGCGCCTTCATTCTCGCGCTGGATGTGACGCTCGGTCGCCGCACCCTCGATGCCCAGGCGGCCGTCGACCTGCTGCGGGGACCACTGGGCGGTCTGGACCCGATCACACTGCGACGGCTTCGGGCGGCCCTGCGCCAATTGGACCTCGGCCAATTGGATCCCGGCACGTCAGACCCGGGCACGTCAGACCTCGGCACGTCAGACCCCGGCCCGTCAGACCTCGGCCAGCCCGACCCGGGGCAGCCGCCCCCGGCCCCGCGGCCCGATCTCTCGACCGGCCCTCCCGACGCCGCGCTCAGCGCCGCCGAGGTGCTGCGCCGCCATGACAGCCCCGACGAACTGCTGATCTCGGCGCTGACCGTTCCCGGCTTCCTCGACCGCATCGACAACCGCACCGCACGACGGGCAGCCGCCTGCGGCGCCAGCCTGCGCGCCGCCGCTGAGGAACACGCCGCCGGCGCCACGATCGAGGAACTGCTCTGGGGGCTCTGGACCCGCAGCGGCCTCGCGAACACCTGGCGGGAGCAGGCTGCCGGCACCGGGATCGGTGCCGATGAAGCCAACAACAACCTCGATGCCGTGGTCGCGCTCTTCTCAGCCGCCCAACGTTATGTGGAACGAACCCCCTCGGACCCGCCGGTGCTTTTTCTGGAGCACCTCGTGGACACCGATGTTCCTGAGGACACCCTGGCGCCGCGGGCGCTGGGCGACGCGGTCACGGTCTCCACCGGCAGCGGCACCATCGGCCGGGACTTCGAGGTGGTGGTACTCGCGGGAGTGCAGGAGAACGTCTGGCCTGATCTGCGCATCCGGGGTTCGCTGCTCGGCGCCGGGGACCTGGCCCTCGCCGCGGCCGGTGACGCGGCGCCGGCCACGGGAGTGGATGCCCGCACCGGCGTTCTGCACGATGAACTGCGCATGTTCGCCCAGGCCGCGTCCCGGGCTCGCAGCGAGCTTCTGGTCACCGCCATCGACAACGACGACAATCAGCCCTCGGTGTTTCTGCGCCTGTTGCCCGCACCGGATGCCGCGCCGCTGGGCCGGGTTCCGCTGTCCCTGCGCGGCATCGTCGGCCGGTTGCGCCAGGACCTCACCGGCGCCGTCGGCACCGCACGGCCCGGCAGCCCGGTGCCGCCCCGGGCACGGGACCAGGCCGCGACGCTGGCTCGGCTGGCCGAGGAGGGCGTCGCCGGCGCCGACCCGGCACACTGGTACGGCCTGCCCCCTCTGAGCACGCAGCAGCGCCTCAACGACCCCGACGCCGGCGACAGCCCGGTGCGGGTGTCCCCGTCGAGGATGAGTTCCTTCGACGCCTGCCCGCTGCACTGGCTGATCGGGCAGATCGGTGGCGGCACGAGCAACACGGCCGCGAACCTCGGCACGATCATCCATGAAGTCATGGAATCCGGTTCGGGTGCCGGCGGCCCGGCCGGTGCCGAAGAGCTCTGGGCCGGAGTCGAAGCCCGCTGGCCGGAGCTGGTCTTCGACGCCGACTGGCAGTCGGAAGTGCAGAAGGTCGAAGCCCGGGCGCTGACCGACCGCTTGGCGTCCTACCTGGGTGACTTCGCCCGAGCGGGCAGTGAACTGCTCAGCGCCGAGGGACGTTTCAGCCTTGACCTGGGCACTGCCGTGCTGTCGGGCACCATCGACCGGGTGGAGCGCCTCGCCGACGGACGGGCCGTGATCGTGGACCTCAAAACGGGAAAGGGTGACCCGATCGGCAACGCCGGGGTCGCCGATCACCCGCAGCTGGGCGCGTACCAGCTGGCCTTTCACGAGGGGGCCATCGAGGGCCTGGACCCGGGCATGCAGCTGGCCGGGGCACGCCTGGTGATCGTGAGTTCGGGCACCGCGAAGCAGAACTATCGCAATCCCACCCAGCCGGCCTTCACCGCCGAGGAACTCGCCGCGTTCCGGGAACGGGTCGGGACGACAGCCGAGCGCATGGGCGACCGGGTCTTCTTCGCCGAGATCGCTGACCACTGCCTGGACCCGCGATCCTTCGGGGCCTGCCGCATCCACATCATCAAACAGGTGAGCTCATGACAACACCCGCCCCCGCCACAGCCCTCACACCGGCCCCCGCACCGCCCATTTCTGCCCTGCAGATTGCGGCGACGCTGGGCATGCCGCCGCCCACCACAGAACAGCAGGCGGTCATCGAAGCGCCCCTGGCTCCCACCCTGGTCGTGGCCGGAGCCGGGAGCGGCAAGACCGAGACCATGGCCAATCGAGTGCTCTGGCTGCTCGCCAACGGGCACGCCCGCCCCGATCAGATCCTCGGCCTCACGTTCACCCGCAAGGCCGCGGGGGAACTCGCGCAGCGCATCGGCACCCGCATCTCCGAGCTCGCGGCGGCCGGGCTGATGCCGGTTCCGTCGGCCCCCGCCGACACGCACGTCACCCGCGACTCGTCGGACCTGTTCAACACCCCCGCAGTGTCGACCTACAACTCCTTCGCCAGCCGACTGTTCAGCGACAACGCCCTGCTGCTGGGCCGGGAACCCGAATCCGTGCTCCTGGACGAGAACTCCGCCTGGCTGCTGGCCCGCCGGGTCGTGATCGAATCCGGAGACTCCCGGCTGGTGTCCGTCGGCAGGAAGATCGACACGGTGACCGATGCGGTGCTCGGCCTGAGCCGGGCATTGGCTGAAAACCCGCCTGAGTCTCGGTCCGGCCAGGTGCCGATCGCCCACGACCTGGCCGGCCTGAGCGGCGGTTTCGGCTACCTCGACGCGCTGCCCTACGGGTCCCCGCGCAAGAAGATCCCGTACGCGTCGGTCACCGAGTCCCTCGCGGCGGTCGGCCCGCTGCCGGTGCTGGTGAACCTGGCCGAGCGATATCAGGCCGAGAAGGTGCGGCAAGGGCTGATCGAATTCTCCGACCAGGTCGCCCTCGCCCTGCAGGTCTGCCAGAAAGTGTCCAGCGTGGTGCAGCGGTACCGAGACGCGTACCGGGTCGTGCTGCTCGACGAATATCAGGACACCTCGGTGCTGCAGACACAGCTGCTGCACACCCTCTTCGCCCGGCATCCCGTGATGGCGGTCGGTGACCCGCACCAGTCCATCTACGGCTGGCGCGGGGCCTCCTCGGCGAACCTGCTCGGGTTCTCACAGAGCTTCGCCGGGCAGAGCAACACCCAGGCGCCGGCGATGTCGCTGTCGTACACCTGGCGCAATCCCGTCAGCGTGCTCGCGGCGGCGAACACGCTCGTGGCTCCGCTCAGTGAGGCGCTGCGCACCAAGCCCAACGGAATCCAGGTGGACACCCTGAAAACCCCGCCGGGCAAGGCCGCCGGCCGAGTCGATGCGGTCATGGCCGAAACCATCGTGCAGGAGGCCACGGCCATCGCCGAGTGGTTCGCCCCCCGGTTGCCCGCCGGCACGGCGAAGACCGGCGCCATGCTCTTTCGTGCCCGCCGGGAAATGGAACTGTTCGCCGAGGTGCTGCGCGCCCACGGTGTTCCGGCCCACGTGCTCGGCCTCGGCGGGCTGCTGTCCACGCCGGAAGTGGCCGACATCCTGAGCGTGCTGCGCGCCGTGCACGACCCTGCGGCCGGCAGCGAGCTCGTGCGTCTGCTCAGCGGCGGCCGGTGGCGCGTCGGCGTGCGCGACCTGCAGGCTCTCGCCGGGGTGGCACGCTGGATCGCCGATCACGACTGGGCGCAGAAGCAGGTCAACGATGAGGTCAAAGCCCGCATGCGGGCGTCGGTCGCCCCCGACGACGGCACATCGCTCGTGGACGCCCTCGACTTCGTCGCGACCGCGTCGCTGACCCATGGGCAGCTGGCCGGCTTCAGCGACGTCGGGCGGGAACGCCTGCGTGATGCCGGCCGCCAACTGGCGCTGTTCCGTTCCCGGTCGGGCCTGCCGCTGCTCGACTTCGTTCGACTGATCGAGCAGGAGATGCGACTCGACATCGAGCTGGTCGCCAACGAATCGCGCGGACTAGAGAACCTGTATGCCTTCCACGACACCGTCGGCGCGTTCCTCGACAGCGACGAGCTGGGCACTCTGGCCAGTTTTCTGCGCTGGTTGAGCCGCGCCGAACGGCACGACGACCTGGGCCCGCGCGGCGAAGCCGGAGAACAGGGCGCCGTGCAGCTGCTCACCATCCACGGCGCGAAAGGCCTGGAATGGGACTACGTCGCCATTCCCAATCTCACCGACAAGAGCCTGCCGGCCCCGGCCCGGGAGACCAGCGGCTGGCTGCGGTTCGGCGAACTGCCCTACCCGTTCCGCGGCGACCGCGCCGAGCTCCCCGAACTGCGCTGGGCAAAGCACGAGTCCCAGCTCTCCTACGACAGCGAGTTTCAGAATTTCAAAGCCGAACTCGCCGAGCGCCACGAGGCCGAGGAACGCCGACTGATCTACGTGGCCACGACACGCGCCCAGCATGAACTGCTGTTGTCGGGGTCGTACTGGGCCGGCGGCAGCACCGTGCGCACGCCGAGCCGATACCTGGTGGAACTCGCCGACGCCGGGCTGATCCCGAAGCTGCCGGAGGGCAGCGCGCACGACACGAAACCCGAATCGAGTGCGGACGGGAACGAGACGTGGCCGTTCGATCCGCTCGGTACCCGACGCAGCCGGGTTGAGGCCGCGGCCCGGCTGGTGACCGAGGCTGCCGAGCGGCGGGCGCTGCAGGCCGCAGCCACAACCGCCACAACCGGTACAGCCGGGCAGGCCGGGTCTGAGCGCGCGACCGGCCCCGAGAGCGAATGGGCCCGGGAGGTCACCCTGCTGCTGGCGGAACGCGCCGACCGGCTCGCCGGGAACGCTGCCGCCGCGCTGCCCGTGCGCATTCCCGCATCCCGGTTCAAGGACTACGTCGATGACCCGACCGCCGTCACCCGGGGTCTGCTGCGCCCGATGCCGGAACGCCCCTACCGGGCGACCCGGCTGGGCACGCTGTTCCATTCCTGGGTGGAGCACCGTGCCGTAGGCAAGCAAGCCGGTCAGCGCCGCCTCGGCCACTTCGGCGTTGTGCGACACCAGC
>JAWOHA010000006.1:0-7426 GCA_046496385.1 Cryobacterium sp.
CCTGGTGTCGAACGCCTTCTTCGGTTCGGCAAGCGACGACTACGGCTCGGGCATTGCCGCGGAAGCAGACGGGAATGTCGTCATGACCGGGTGGTCCCATGCCACCTGGGGCAGCCCGATCCTGGGGCCGAGCGGCGGCAGCGACGCCTTCGTCGCCGGGCTGGCTTTCTGGTCCGACCTTGCCATCACCAAGGATGACGGCCAGACCACGGTCGTTCCGGGAGGCCAGGTCAGCTACACCATCACCGTGACCAATCTCGGGCCGGCCGATGTGGCCGGTGCGACCGTGACCGACGTCTTCGGTCCCGAGCTGACGGGCGTGAGCTGGACCTGCACGCCCTCGGGCGGCGCCAGCTGCACTGCCTTCGGCACGGACAACCTCAACGACACCGTCGACCTGCCGGAGGGCAGCTCGGTGAGCTACGTCGCCATCTGCGCAGTCGACGAGGGTGCGTCTGGGGAACTCGTGAACATAGCCTCGGTTGCCGCTCCGGTCGAGACTCCCGACCCGAACCCGGGCAACAACTCGGCTGCCGATACTGACACTCTGATTCCACTGACCGACCTTGCCATCACCAAGGATGACGGCCAGCCCACGGTCGTTCCGGGAGGCCAGGTGAGCTACACCATCACCGTGACCAATCTCGGGTCGGCCGATGTGGCCGGCGCGACCGTGACTGACGCCTTCGGTCCCGAGCTGACGGGCGTGAGCTGGACCTGCACGCCCTCGGGCGGCGCCAGCTGCACTGCCTTCGGCACCGGCAACCTCAGCGACCTTGTCGACCTGCCGGCCGGTGCACAGCTTGCCTACACCGCCACCGGCACGGTCTCCCCGGGCGCGACCGGCACCCTGGCCAACACCACCACCGTGGATGCTCCGGCGACGGTGCACGATCCCGATACCGCGAACAACACGGCCACCGACAGCGACTCCCTGACGCCGCAGGTCGATCTCACCGTGACGGTGGACGACGGCGTCTGCTACGTTCTGCCCGGGGCCTCGACGACCTATGCCATCACGGTGCACAACCTCGGGCCGAGCTCGGTGAGCGGGGCGAGGGTGGTCGACGCATTCGACCCGTTGATCCTGGACGACGCCACGGTGAGCTGGACCTGCACCGGCGCGGGTTGCCGAAACCCGTCCGGAGCGGGCGACATCGACGAAGAGGTCGACCTGGCGCCGGGGGACACGGTGGTCTTCGCCGCGACCGGCGCCGTGCTCGCTGGGGCGACCGGAGTGCTGGAGAACACGGCCACGGTGACCCCTCCGGCCGGGGTCGCCGAGTTGGACGAGACCGACAACAGCGCGACCGATCGCGATGCCCTGGGGCTGTCGGTGTTCTCCGACGATTTCGAGACCGGTACCACCGACCGGTGGTCGTTCGTTGTGTCCTAGGAGCGCGTGCCGCATAGCCCCGTGAGAGGCATTCGATGGGTCCGAGCGCTCGTGGGGCTCGGCGGAACGAACGAAATGAGATCCCGCCGGCCAGGTTGGCCACGCGCGTCCTGCAGCCTGTCCATGGTGACCGGTGGAGAGTCCGAGCTACACTTCTCCTGGTGACCGACCCGACTTCGAGAACCGACTCTGAGGAGACCTGCCCGGAGGCGCCGAGACGCCTCTTCACCCGCCGCCGCGTGCTCCTGGGCGTCGGCGGGTTGACCGGGGCGGCGGTTCTGGGCGCGGGGGGCTTCCTCCTGCACGACTACGGTCGCCGGTTCGGCCGCGGCGCCGAGTACCTCATCCCAGACCATCGCGTAGGCCTCGAGCCTGCGGCCCCACGCATGGTGATCGCCCATGGCGTCGACCCGGCGTGCAACGTACGCGCGGCCGTCGAGCGGCTCGGGGGCATGTCCCGGTTCGTTACCCCCGCCGATGTGGTCGTGGTCAAGCCCAATATCGGATGGGAGCGCACGGCGGAGCAGGGCGCCAACACCCACCCGGAGGTGGTGGCCGAAGTGGTGCGGCTTTGTCACGAGGCCGGTGCGGGCCGCGTCATCGTGAGCGACTGC
This sequence comes from Cryobacterium sp., assembly GCA_046496385.1. Classification (GTDB taxonomy): domain Bacteria; phylum Actinomycetota; class Actinomycetes; order Actinomycetales; family Microbacteriaceae; genus Cryobacterium. Next base: position 2,011 of record JAWOHA010000006.1, read on the forward strand.
CCGGTGCGCAGTTCGAGCGGCGCGTTCGAGCGGAGCGGAATCCTCGCCGCGGCGCTCGCAGCAGGCGCGGAGGTCATCCTGCCCGAGGAGAGCCGCTACCTGGCAGTGGAAATATCGCCTCGTCTGGGCACCTGGGACATTCTCGAGCCGTTTGTCATCGCGACCAAGCTCATCAACGTGCCGGTCGCCAAGCACCACGACCTTACCGGGGTCACCGCAGGTCTCAAGAACTGGATCGGCATCACCGGTAAGCTGCGGGTCATGTTCCATCAGGACCTCCAGCGCTCCATTGCCGAGTTGGCCGCCCTCATGCGACCCACCCTGACGGTGGTCGACGCTTCGAGGGTGCTCATGGAGCATGGCCCGGCAGGGGGAAGTGTCCACGACGTCAAGCCGGTGCGCACGATCGCGGCCGGGGTCGACCCCGTGGCGCTGGACGCCTGGGCCTGCAGTCTATTCGGAGTCGCGACGCTGCCTGCAAACCTGTCGCTTGCCGCGAGCATGGGCCTCGGCCAGGTCGACTTCGCGGCCCTCGGGCCGGTGGAGATCATCACGGGCTGAAGCGGGTCGGTCACACCCCGCCGGGTGGCCCGCACTATTGCTCGCCCCTGACCGTCAGCTTTGCCTGGGCGCGTTTCACGTTTCGAACGCGCGCATTCCCGCAGGCTGCCGAAGGATCCTGCGCGAGCCACGGGCGACGAGACGGCGTCAGACGTGGGCGACGCGAGCCGAGGTGATTGGGGCCCTGTGAAGAGCGTCGAACGCGACTGCCGCGCACGATCGTGGCGAGGCCGGCGAGGGTGTCGCGCGGGGGCGGGCGAGGGTGGCGACTCAGGGGACGGTCGAGCTCCACGCCAGGGTGGTGCCGGTCTCGAAGGCGTCGAAGAAGACCAGGTCATCAGTGGCCGCGGTGAGGTTGTCCACGTACAGGGTCCCCACGAGGTTCTCGTCGTTGGTGACGCCGAAGAACACGCGACCGACGCCGACTCCGGCGCCGACCACGTTGTGCGACTCGTCGGCTACGATCCGGGTCCCATCGAGGAACACGTCGTAGGTGCCTTGGTCCATGTCGAACAGAACGCGCAGCGGAACGACCCGGCCAATGGCGTAGGGGATGGCCGCCACGACCAGGCCTCCCTGGTCCCATGCCGAGACGTAGCCGAAGGAGTTGAAGGCGAGGTCGAGAAACATGTTCGCGGCGCTGTCCTGCTCCCGAAAGAAGATGTCGAAGCCCTCGTACTGCGCGAACCACAGGTCGGCCGACACACTGAGCAGCCCCGATGTCACCTCGACGTCGCCGGTGAAGGAGAACGCCACCGAACCGGCGTAATAGGTGTCGTTGTCAGTGATCTCGAGGCTGGGGCTGGGCAGTGGCGTGGCCCTTACCGTCGCGGTGACGTCGGCGATCCAGGTCGGCTCGCCGACCGCGGGACCGCCAGTGCCGATCGGCACGTCCACCGCCTTGTCGTCGAAAGTGGCGTGGAGGAGGATCTGTCCCTGCGCCGGGATGCCGACTGCGAGGACGCCGCCCAGCAGGACGAACACCGTCAGATCTCGGCTCGAGTACGTCATCTCGGGCTCCTTGTGTTTTGGTGCGGGCAGCGTACCACAGCCGGTCCGACGCTTTGAGCGCGGTCCACCGAGCCCGGCTATGGAACCACTCCATGCACCATGAGTCCCCCTGGGCCCATTGCCCTACGGGCTCCTAGCCGCATCGCATTCGGACCGAGGCGAGGTGGTAGCATCGGTCGCTCCCTTACCTGCGCGACGAGGCCGTGATCGAGCGCGCGAGGACCGGTCCGCAGGGTCGCCAGGGAGCGTCGGTGTGGAGGCGCATGTGTCAGCGAACGACGGCGCCGGAGCGCATCCGGTTCACGATCCTCGGCTCTCGCAGCAGGAGCGCACGACGCAGCGGGCCGCACTGATCGTCGCCACGCTGACCTCGTTCCTGGGTCCGTTCATGGGTTCGTCGGTGAACGTCGCCCTGCCGTCGATGGGGCGGGAGTTCGCGATGAGCTCGGTGGGGCTGGGCTGGGTCAACATGGCGTTCCTCACCACCGCGGCGGCCTTCGCCATCCCCTTCGGGCGACTGGGCGACATCTTCGGGCGCAAGAAGATCTACACCGCGGGCGTGTTGGTCTTCACCCTGGCGTCGGTGCTCATCGCCGTGGCTCCGACCGGAGCCGCCGTGATCCTGGGCCGGGGGCTCCAGGGCTTCGGATCCTCCATGATCTTTGCCACCGGGATGGCCATCCTGATCTCGGTGTTCCCGCCCGAGCAGCGTGGCCGGGTGCTGGGCGTCAACGTCGCCGCGGTGTACCTGGGCCTGTCCACGGGGCCGTTCGTCGGCGGCCTCATCACCGAGCACCTCGGCTGGCGCTTCATCTTCGGGCTCAACCTTCCGGTGGGGTTGCTGCTGGTGGCGCTCATCTCCCTCGTACTGAAGGGAGAGTGGGCCGACGCGAGGGGCGCCCGCTTCGACTGGATCGGCGCGGCCATCCTCGCCGGCTCCCTGTCGCTGACCGTGAACTCCGTCGCCAGGCTGCCCCAGACCTCGGCGATGGTGTGGCTCGGGCTCGGCCTGCTCGGCGTAGTGATCTTCGCGGTCTTCGAGCTGAAGTGCGACGATCCGCTCATCGACATCGGGCTCTTCCGCCACAACCGGGTGTTCGCGTTCTCGAGCCTGGCGGCCCTGATCAACTACGCGGCCACCTTCGCCGTGAGCTTCCTGCTGAGCCTGTACCTGCAGAGCGTGCGCGGCCTGTCGCCGCAGCAGGCGGGTCTCGTCCTGGTGATGCAGCCGCTGGTGCAGGCGCTGTTGTCGCCGTACGCCGGGCGGCTTTCGGACCGGATCGAGCCGCGCACCGTGGCCTCGATCGGCATGGCGCTTTCCTTCGTCGGCCTGGGTCTGCTCAACTTCGTCGGCCGGCACACTCCACTGGGCTGGGTCGTCGGCTGCCTCGCCTTTCTCGGCCTCGGGTTCGCGCTCTTCTCGTCGCCCAACACCAAGGCCATCATGAACTCGGTGGAACGCAAGGCCTACGGAGTGGCCAGCGCCGTTGTCGGCACCATGCGACAGATCGGCATGACCTTCTCGATGGGAACGGTGATGGTGATCCTGACCGTTCACCTCGGCCAGGCGGAGGTCGACGGCGGCAACGCGGACGAGTTCGTCCTCGGCATGCGGGTGGCCTTCGCGGTGTTCGCCGCCATGTGCTTCGCTGGGATTTTCGCGTCGCTGGCGAGGGGGCGGGCGAACATGGCGTGATCGCGGGCCTGGCCGACGCCGAGAGACTGTCCGCGTGGGCCTCGTGCAGTTTCTTGGGCGGCGGCCTCGCGTCTGGTGGGTCAGACGAGCGGAGGCTCGTGGGCCGGCGTCATCGGCAATCCGGACGACGTGTGGATCAACGGCATCGACTGCGACCTCAGGACGGCTTGGGCCGACGCCGTTCGGTCGCTGACTGCCGCGGGCGGCGCGCCGGCGGCCCGAGGCGGGCGCTTGCGCATCGGCGTGCCCGGTGTACAGTCGTGGTCAGGTCCCACCGGAGGTCGCCATGCCCTCGCGCATCGCCCGCATCGAGCTGTGGCACGTCAACGTACCGCTGCCCGCCCCATTCTGGCCCTCCTGGATACCCGGCTACCCGCAGACCCATGTCGCCCAGACCTTCGCTCGTTTCTACACCGACGACGGCCTGGTCGGCGAGACCGCCGGTCCGGCCTTCACGACCGAGCGGCACGGCCTCGGCGACCTGCTCGGAGGCTTCCTGCTGGGCCTCGCCGCCGACGACATGGTGGCCTTCCGTCAGCGGCTGCGCGAGGCCTCGTACCTGGGCTGGCGCAACTGGTGGTTGGAGGCGGCCTACTGGGACCTGGCGGGGAAGATGGCCGGCAAGCCGGTGTACAAGCTGCTGCAGGAGCAGGAGGAGACCGTCGAGCGCGTGCGCGTCTACGCCTCCAGCGGCGCCCTGAAGCCGCTGCCCGAGCGTCGCGCCTACCTCGACGAGATCCGCCGCATGGGCTTCGGCGCGGTCAAGATCCGGGTGAAGTACCCCACCCTGGAAGAGGACCTGGCGATCGTGCGCGGCGTCCGCGAGGCGGTGGGCGAGGGCTTCGTCCTCGGCGTCGACGCCAACCAGGGCTGGCCGGTGTCGCTCTTCCGGCCCAACCCGGACTGGGACCTGGAGCGGGCCACCGCCTTCGCCCGCGGCTGCGACGAGCTGGGCGTGGCGTGGCTCGAGGAGCCCCTCGACATGCACGACTGGCGCGGCATGGCCGAGCTGAGGCGACGCGTTGCGACGCCCATCGCCGGGGGCGAGCTGCACGGCGGCTGGCATGAGCTGGCGCCTCTCTTCGACCACGGCAGCCTCGACATCTATCAGCCGGACGCCATGTTCTGCGGTCTGACGGTGTCGAAGCGGGTCATGGGCGAGTGCCGCCGCCGCGGCCTCGGCTTTTCGCCGCACACGTGGTCGAACGGCTTCAACGTGCTGGTCAACCTGCATGCCTTCGCGGCCTGGGAGCGGCGCGGCGTGCTCGAGTACCCCTTTGAGCCGCCGGGCTTCGTTCCGGCGGCGCGGGAGGGCATCATGCCGCCGGTCGAGGTCGCTGCCGACGGCACGATCGCGGTGCCCCAGTCGCCGGGCCTGGGCGTCGAGATCGACGACCGGCTGTTGCGTCGCCATGGTCGCTGCTTCCACGTGTCCACGCCGACGCGAGTCGCCCTGCGCACGATTCGCGAGAAGGGTCTGAAGGCGGCGCTTCAGGTGAAGAAGGCGAAGCAGCAAGGGTCTGCGGGTGGCGACAGGTGATCTCGGCGCGGGCCGTGCCCGCAGCCGGAGTGCAGGAAGTGAACCACAGAGGCCACAGAGGCCACAGAGACCACAGAGGCACAGAGGGACAGAGAGAGAACACCAAGGCACCACGACACCAAGGACGGACACGAAGACACGAAGACTCGAAGAGGTTTGCGCGAGGTTGGGCGTTCCGGCCCTGGTGACCGTCGCCGGCCGCGACGGTCAGCCGGCGTCGGCGAGGAGCGGCCGGAGGCGAGCCTCCTTCCGCACCTCGGCCTCCCCCGGCCGCCGGCCCGGTGGCCGGCGCCAGGGCCTTCGTCCTGCCGGTTGCGGGATCGTGTTCGGGGCGCACGAGAGAGGGCAATTTGAAACGCGAAGTACGCAAAGGACGCAAAGAGATTTCTGATAAGAACTTAGCGCTCCTGGCGCTCTTGGCGTTCGAGAATCTGCAATGGTCACGCCCGTGGGAGGCACGAGAGAAGGCAATTTGAACCGCTGAGGACGGCGTTGCGAGAGCCGGTCGCTCAGCCGGAGGCCGCGCTCCACGCTGCCGTGTCGCCGTCCTCGAGATCGTCGGCGAAGATCCCTTGGCGTTCGTAGCACCCCTGGTCGGGCGCGCTGCC
>JAWOHA010000090.1:0-5051 GCA_046496385.1 Cryobacterium sp.
GCCACCGTGCCGAGCGCGGTCCCGACGAGACCCTCGCCCATAAGCTCGGCTGCACCAACACCCTTGACCTGATCACCGCCATCACCCGGGTTTCCGGGCGGGGGGCCCGGCGTCGCCTGAAGATCGGCGGGCAGACCACCGAACGGTTATCGCTCGGCGGGCAGACCACCGAACGGTTATCGCTCGGCGGATACCTCCCGCCGCTGTTCCCCGCCGTCGCCGCCGGCCTGCAGTCCGGCCAACTCTGTGTCGACTCGGCCGACCACATCGTGACGGGCCTGCGCACAGTCGCCTCGCGTGCCGACTATGAGATGTTCCGCCTTGCCGAACGCACCCTCGTCGCCAATGCGACCGGGGAGATCACCGACGACACCGACGGCGAGCCCGGCTCGGGTATCGCCCTCCCGGCAGACGTCATCTACCGGCTGGTGCAGGAGTGGATGGCGCGCCTCGACCCCGACGGGGTGGCCCCGAACGAATACCCGCAAGAAGCAAAGAGCACCATCGGCGGCGTCACCCCCGAGCTGCGCGCCACCATCGACACCGTGTGCGCGAGCTTCATCTCCGCAGATTCGGTACCGACGTTCCTCCCGGTGGAACGCGACGAGGACGACGCCCCCATCGACGTGGACCGGCGTTCCGCCGGTGAGAAACGGGCGGTGAAGCAGGCGATCTGTTCCAGCGGCTACCAGGGCGTGCTCTTTGACACGAATGACGCGTTCGTGAAGCTCGGGAAGAAGAATCGCTGTTTCACCCCGAAGCAGCGCCTGGCGATCAGTTCGAGGGACGGCGGGTGTGTCATTCTGGGGTGTGATGTTCCGGCGTATTGGACGCAGATCCATCACGTGAAGGCGTGGGCGAAAGATCATCGCACCGAGATCGATAATGGGGTGTGCATCTGCCGGCGGCATCATGCGGAGATTGAGTCGTCGGGGTGGCAGATCACGGTGGTGAAAGGCCGGCCGATGGTGCGCGGGCCTGCATGGGTGGACCCGACTCAGACGTGGCGGCCGGCGCAGACGCACCGGGCGAACCGGGCGGTCAGCGCGTGAAACCCGAGTCGGGCTGTCGGCGTCGAGATCTAGAAGCGGCGAAACCGGTCCGGGGCGATATCCCACGGATCCTTGCCGAGCAACTCGGCGACGCCGCGAAACACGCAGCTCTCAATCACCATGCGCTGGTGCACCTCATCGTCGTCGTGCTGGTGTGTGAGTCGCTGAATGGGAAGACGGTAGAACACAATCCGGCCCTCGGCCGCATTCACCCGCCACCGCGCCACCCCGAGCTTCGACACCTCGGCGGGCCCCGCGGCGACGAGAATGACAACCTGCGCGAGTTCGGTGGGCCAGATGCTGCGCAGATACTCCACAGTCGACGCAACCGTGACATCGAAAACGTCGATGCGGGTCCGTAACGGTGGCAGGTACGGTCCCGTCGCAGAACTACGCACACCACGACCGTGGCGATCCCGACCGCGACCGCGCACCGTGGGCTCCGGAATCGCGGAACGACGTGATCGAGACATGCCCTCAGTCTAGTTCCGTCGTTCCCGGCGAACCTCGGCGGGCGGGTACGCTGATGGTTTATGGACACGCGAGCATGCTCCCGAATCGCCTGCGCTGAGCCGGCCAGGGCCACCCTCACCTTCGACTACAGTGCGGCGGTCGCGGTACTGGGCCCCCTCTCGATGGGGCGCAACCCGCACGGCTTCGACCTCTGTACCCGACATGCCGGTCGCACCACCGTGCCCACCGGATGGCAGCTGATTCGGCACGCATCCCTGCACCCGAACGGAAAAGCTTCGTAAGGTATATTTCGGAGATGAGTTCGCTGAATGACGCCCTGGCCCACCTGAACGCCGTCGTCACGAAGTATGACGTGCGCGGGGTGGTCGGAGAGAATCTGACCCCCGAGATCGTCACCGCCCTCGGTGCCGCGTTCGCGGATGAACTGGGTGCGGCCGGGTCCGAGATCATCATCGGGCACGACGCCCGGGAGTCGTCGCCGGGGTTGGTGCTCGCTTTTGCCGAGGGTGTTCAGGCACGCGGCGCATCTGCCGTGCTGATCGGGCTGTGTTCGACCGATGAGGTCTCCTACGCCTCCGGTAGTTCGGGGCTAGCCGCCGTCATGGTCACGGCCAGTCATAACCCGCCCGACTGGAACGGACTCAAGTTTTCGGGCCCCGGTGCCACGGCCATGAGCCGGAGCAGCGGTCTTGATCTGCTCGAAGACCGGGCCGCCGAGTATCTGGGCACCGGCATCACGGCCGTCGCGACACCGGGTACACGACGTGAAGCGGATGTTCTGGCCGACTACGCTCGCCACCTGCGTTCACTCGTGGACCTGTCAGAACTGCGGCCCCTGCGCGTGGTCGTTGACGCCGGCAACGGGACGGGCGCATTGATCGTGCCGGCCGTACTCAATGACGCGGCAGGGTTGCCCGCGCTGCCGGTCGAGGTGCTGCCCCTTTTCTTCGAGCTCGACGGCAGCTTTCCCGGTCGCGGACCGAACCCGCTCGAATCGGAGAATCTCACCGGTCTGCGGCAGGCGGTGCTCGCCCAGGGCGCCGACCTCGGCGTCGCCTTCGACGGTGACGCGGACCGTTGCATCGTGGTGGATGAGGCCGGTGCAGTGCTGAGTGCCTCGACGATCGCGGCAATCCTGGCCCAGCGCGTCATTGCGCTGGAGCGCGACCGCACCGAGGGCACCGACGAGTCAACGAACGAGATCATTGTGCTGCACAACGCGGTCACCAGTCGTGCCGTTGCCGAAGCCGTGCGAGCAGCCGGGGGAGTGGCGGTGCCCACCCGGGTCGGGCACTCCCTCGTCAAAGAAGACATGCGGGAAACCGGGGCGTTGTTCGCGAGTGAGCATTCCGGGCACTATTACTGGCGGGAGCTGTGGGGCGCCGATAGCGGCATGCTCGCGGCCATGCACCTGTTCGCCGTTCTCGGCGCGCCAGGGGCCGCGACGCTCTCGGTCACGGCCGCGGATTTCGCGCCCTATGCGGCGTCGGGTGAAATCAACCTCACCGTCGACGACATCGCCGGCGTCTACGCGCGCATTGTGGAGACCTTCACCGGCGCCGCCGATTTCGACTACTTCGACGGGTTGACCGTGTGCGGCCTGACCAGCACGACCGAACCGTTTTGGTGGTTCAACGTGCGTGCGTCTCAGACCGAGCCCGTGCTGCGGCTCAACGTCGAAGCCGCCACCGCCACCGTGATGGTGCGCATACGCGATTCGGTGCTCGCCCTGATTGAGAGCTGACGTACCGCACACCCTTTTCTTGGAGTGTCATGCACATCGAGCTGGCGGTGCCGGTGAGTGCCAGACTGTGAGCATGACTGTCGCGCAGACTCATTCGACCGCCGCGTTCGCCTATCGGGTCGCAGACCTGAACCTGGCAGAAGCGGGGCGGCATCAGCTCCGACTGGCCGAAAACGAGATGCCGGGTCTAATGGCCCTGCGAGCCGAATTCGCCCATTCCCGACCTCTCGCCGGTGCGCGCATTGCGGGTTCGTTGCACATGACGGTTCAGACCGCTGTTCTCATCGAGACCCTCGTCGCCCTCGGCGCCCAGGTGCGCTGGGCGAGCTGCAACATCTTCTCCACCCAGGACGAGGCGGCGGCAGCCATCGTGGTCGGTCGCACCGGCACAGTGGATGCCCCCGCCGGGGTCCCCGTGTTCGCGTGGAAGGGCGAAACCCTCGAAGAATACTGGTGGTGCACCACGCAGATCTTCGACTGGAGTGCGGAAGCCGCAGCGGTCGGGGCGTCCTGGACCGGGCCGAACATGATTCTCGACGACGGCGGTGACGCCACCATGCTCGTGCACAAGGGCTGCGAATTCGAACAGGACAGGGCCGTTCCCGCGGACGCCGACGGTGACAACCACGAATACCGCGTGATTCTGGCCGCACTGCGCCGGTCGCTGGAGCAGTCCGGGGACCGGTGGACCCGCATTGCCGCTGACCTGTTGGGCGTCACCGAAGAAACCACCACCGGCGTGCACCGCCTCTACGAACTCGCGGCGGACGGCACCCTGCTGTTCCCGGCCATCAACGTGAACGACTCGGTCACCAAGAGCAAATTCGACAACAAATACGGCATTCGGCATTCCCTTCCCGACGGCTTGAACCGGGCAACGGACGTGCTCATCGGCGGCAAGGTGGTCTTCGTGGCCGGGTACGGCGATGTGGGCAAGGGCGCGGCCGAAGCGCTGCGGGGCCAGGGTGCCCGGGTCATCGTGAGTGAGGTCGATCCGATCAACGCTCTGCAGGCAGCGATGGACGGTTTTCAGGTGGCACGCATCGAATCCGTCGTCGACCAGGTCGACATTTTCGTGAGTGGCACCGGCAACGTCAACGTCATCGGGGTCGATCACCTGCTGCGCATGAAGCATCTCGCCATCGTGGCCAACGTGGGTCACTTCGACAACGAAATCGACATGGCCGCTCTCGAGCAGCTCTCCGGCGCGACCAGGGTAGAGATCAAACCACAGGTGCATGAGTGGCGCCTGCCGAGCGGGCGCAGCGTGCTGATTCTCTCCGAGGGCCGCCTGATGAACCTCGGAAACGCCACCGGGCATCCCTCTTTCGTGATGAGCACCTCCTTCACCAACCAGGTTCTCGCGCAGATCGAACTGTATGGCACCCCCGAGAACTACCCCGTGGGCGTGTACGTGTTGCCCAAGCGGCTTGACGAAAAGGTGGCGCGCCTGCACCTTGACGCGCTCGGCGTGCAACTGACCGTTCTCACCCCGGAGCAATCCCGGTACTCAGGAGTTCCCATCGAGGGGCCCTACAAGGTCGACCACTACCGATACTGAGCCGGCCCACCGGCGCTGCGGGTGGGTGTGCAGGGTGCGACACGCCCGGGCGGCGGGGGCCTTTGACGGGCCCCATGGATGCCCGTAATGTCATTACACGTACCCCACAGGTGCGGAAAGCTGCTTAGCTTTTCGGCCTCAAGCGGGACCGCATTCCAGGTTGTGAACCGTTCGGTTTGAACCTAGAATTAGAGCTTCCACCAGCTGCTGAAATCGGCCG
>JAWOHA010000270.1:0-4065 GCA_046496385.1 Cryobacterium sp.
GTGTGCAGCCTGATCCGCGCCGAATCCGGTACCCCCATCATCATGCTCACCGCCAAGAGTGACACCACGGATGTGGTGCGCGGGCTGGAATCCGGCGCCGACGACTACGTGGTCAAACCGTTCAACCCCAAGGAACTGGTCGCCCGGATCCGTACCCGGCTGCGCCCGGCGGCCGCCCTCGAGGACTCCACCAGCCTGCAGATCGGCGACGTCGTCGTGGACTCTGCCGGCCACGAAGTGCGCCGGGGTGAGACCCGGATCAACCTCACCCCGCTGGAGTTCGACCTGCTCCTCGCGCTGGCATCGAAACCGCAGCAGGTGTTCACCCGCGAAATGCTGTTGGAACAGGTCTGGGGCTACCACTACAAGGCCGACACCCGGCTGGTCAACGTGCACGTTCAGCGGCTGCGCGCCAAGGTCGAGCACGACCCCGACAACCCCTGCATCGTGATGACGGTCCGCGGTGTCGGCTACCGGGCCGGCGCGGTCATCTGAAACCGAGACGACGATGACCGTTCCCACGGGGCTGTTTCGCATGAACTGGCGGGTGTGGCCGGGCCTGCTGCGAAGCACCTGGCGGCGCTCGCTGCAGTTCCGCACCGTGACGGTCTCCGTCGTGCTCTCCGGCATCGCCATCATGATGGTCGGCGTGTACATGTCGATCAGCATCGGCAACGACCTGTTCCAGAGCCGGCTGACCCAGGTGCTGCTGGACTCCAACCGGGCCACGGCCACGGCGCAGGGAATCCTGGATTCTTCCGATGCCACCGACCGGGTACAGGTGCAGACGGTGCTCGGCGCGGCACGCACGTCGATCACGACGACCTCGTCGAGTCGTCTGATCGCGGTACTGCGGGTTCCCGGGCAGGACACGTCTACCATCGCCCCGCAGGACTCCACCTTCGGTTTGCCCACCAACGTGATCTCGGAGCAACTGCGCGATACCGTGCAGCAGAACTCCGGCGGGCAGTTCTGGCAGTCGGTGACGCTCGTGAGCGAGAGCGGCGCCGAGGTGCCGGGCATCATCGTGGGGTCCCAGATCACGGTTCCCGTCGTGGGCAGCTACGAACTGTACATCGGTTACAGCCTGGAGGAATCCGAGGCCACCCTGCTGTTCGTGCAGCAAACCCTCGGCGTCGCCGGCATCGCTCTGATCGCGCTGATCGGTGCGGTCACCTGGATCGTGGTGCGATTCGTGGTGACCCCGTTGCGGGTGGCGGCCGAGACGAGCCAGCAACTGGCGTCGGGTGACCTCGCGGTGCGCATCCCCGAGAAAGGCGATGACGTGATCGCCACGCTCGCCCGCTCGTTCAACGGAATGGCCGACAGCCTGCAGAGTCGTATTCAGGAACTCGCCGAACTCTCCCTGGTGCAACAGCGTTTCGTGTCGGATGTCTCGCATGAGTTGCGCACGCCGCTGACGACGATTCGTCTGGCCGGTGACGTGCTCTATGACCAGCGGGGCTCGTTCGCCCCCGCCACGGAGCGCACCGCCGAACTGCTGCACACCCAGGTGGAACGTTTCGAGCTGCTTCTGAGCGACCTGCTCGAAATCAGCCGCTACGACGCCGGCTCGGTGGAACTGGAGACCGAACCGACCAACCTGGTCTATCTGGCCGAAGACGCCATCGACGGGGTGCGTTCCGTGGCCGAGAGCAAGGGCACGCAGCTGAGCCTGGTGGCGCCGGGCGGATACCTCGACGCCGAGGTCGACCCCCGCCGCATCCGGCGCATTCTGCAGAACCTGATCGGCAACGCGATCGAGCACGGAGAGGGAAAGCCCGTGGTCGTGTCTGTGGACAGCAACGAAAGCGCCATCGCCCTCGCGGTGCGGGACTACGGTCTGGGCATGAGCCAGGCGACGGTCGCGCACGTCTTCGACCGGTTCTGGCGGGCCGACGCGTCCCGGCAGCGCACTCTGGGCGGTACCGGGCTGGGCCTGTCCATCGCCCGCGAAGACGCCATCGCGCACGGCGGCTGGCTGCAGGTGTGGTCGCGCCCCGGGCAGGGGTCGTGTTTTCGGCTGACCCTGCCCCGCGCCCCGCGCGGCGCGCTCACCGTGTCACCGATACCGTTGCCGCCCGACGACGCCCCCGCGCTCACCGACGCGCCCTCGGCAGCCCCGGGCGGTTCTGATGCGTAGGCGCGCCGGCGTGGCCCTGGTGGCCGTTGTGGCGCTGCTGCTCACCGCCTGTTCGGGCATCCCCCGGGACGGCGCCGTGGAAGCGGGGCAGACGTTGCCTCCCGACGCGGCACCGGCGCCGGTCTTCCTGCCGTCAAGCCCGCAGGACGACGCCGGAATCGAATCGATCCTCGGCGGTTTCATCGACGCGGCGTCGAGCCCGGACAGCAACTACGCCATCGCGCGGGAGTATCTCACCCCCGCTTTCAGTGACGGTTGGAACCCGGAGGCCGGTGTCACCGTCGACGACGGCACCGAGCGCACCAGCATCATCGTCGACTCGCAGACCATGCAGTTCTCGGTGAACCCCATCGCCGAAGTCGACGCGGACGGTCAATACCGCGAGGTGGAATCCTCCGCGCCCGTGCTGCTGCAGTACGCCTTCACGCAGGTCGACGGCCAGTGGCGCATCAGCCAGGCGCCCAACGGCACCGTGATCGATGAGGCCACCTTTCGCGACGTCTTCAGTTCGCAGGCCCTGTACTTCTTCGACCCCGGTTTCGGCTGGTTGATACCCGACCTGCGCTGGTTCGTCCGGGGTGCCTCGGCACCCACGAAGATTGTGCGGGCCGTGCTCACCGGCCCGTCCGCCTGGCTCAGCGGTGCCGTCACGACCGCGTTCCCCGAGGGCACCGCGCTCACCGCCGACGCGGTGCGGGTGGACGGCCGAGTCGCCCAGGTCGATCTGAACAGTGCGGCGCTGAGTGCCGACCAGGTCACCCTGCGGCGCATGAAAGCCCAACTGACGGCAAGCCTGCCCACCGGCATGGGCGTGGAGATCACGATCAACCAGAACTCCCAGCAGATCAGCGGCCTCGGCGACGAGGCCCCGGTCCTGAATCCCCGAGTCGACGCCCGCGCGCTCGTGCTGCGCGGGGGGGAGTTCGGTCTGCTCGCCGCCGGCGGGGCCACGCTCACGCCGATCCCGGGCATCTCCGACACGGTAGAGCGGCTGGGGGCCACCGCGGTCACGCTCGCGGCGGGCCATGAACTGGCCGCTGTGCGTAACACTGACGGTGTCTACTCGGTCAGTGCCGGGGAAGAACCGCAACTGCTGGATTCCCGCCCGGACCTGCTCGCACCATCCGTGGACAACAGCGGGTTCGTCTGGACCGTTCCCACCGGCGCGCCGGCCCAGATCGCCGTGCACAGCCGGTCCGGAGGCGCGGTGACCCTCACCGCGCCCTGGCCCGAAGCGGTGACCATCCACGCGCTGAAAGTCTCTCGCGACGGCGCCCGGCTGATCGCGCTGTTGCGCACCGAAACGGAAACCCGTTTCGTGACCGCGGCCATCGAACGCAGCGACTCCGTGCCGACCGGCATCGGCCCGACCCTGCTGCTGCGTTCAGACGCGGGCACCCCCCTCGACGCCACCTGGATCGACGAACTGACCGTGGCGTCGCTGAACACCCTGCCCAGTGGTGCGGAACGCATCGTGACCCAGCGCATCGGAGGCGAGAGCAGCGTGCTCCAGTCCCCGGCCGACGGTGTCGTCATCGTCGGCAGCAATTCGGTGCGTGACCTGCGCGCGCTCACGAGCAAGGGCGCCCTCACCGTGCAACGCGGCGTCGGCTGGCAGGAGCGGCTCGACGGGGTCGATGTGCTCGCCACACAGCAGGGCCTGTCCGACTAGGGCCCGCACCAGACCGCCCCGGCAGGGCCGGCGGTTCTGCACAGCCCGGCGGCGGCACCGGTTCCGCACCGAAACCGGCCCACAGGCGGGCGTCGACGCGGGTGCGGGCAGACTGCGGGCATGACCATTCCCGTTTCGTCCGAATCGCTCCCGCAGCGGGCGGCCGCAGCCCGGTCTGCCGTGGGCGCATCGTTGCGTGATGCCTGGGGAGTGCTGGCCCCGACCGACTGCAGCGGTTGCGGCGCCCCGG
>JAWOHA010000324.1:0-13726 GCA_046496385.1 Cryobacterium sp.
ACCACCGGTGAGTGGGCGGTCAATATCGTCTTCGACGGCACCGGAACCGAGCAGTTCGCCGACGTCACCACCCGCCTCAGCGGGCTGCAGGGCGCGCAGAACCAGTTCGCGATCGTGCTTGACGGCCAGGTCATCTCGGCCCCGCGTACCCTCGCCGTGATCACCGACGGTGAGCCGCAGATCACCGGTCAGTTCGATCAGGACTCATCGAAGGTGCTGGCCGACCAGCTCAAATTCGGAGCCCTGCCGATCAGCTTCACCGTGCAGAGCCAGGACACCATCTCGGCGACACTCGGCGAATCGCAACTGCGGAACGGCCTCATCGCCGGCATCATCGGGCTGATTCTGGTGGTGCTGTACTCCCTGACGCAGTACCGACTGCTCGGGCTGGTGACGGTGGCGTCGCTCATTGTGGCCGGGGTGATCACCTACCTGATCATCACCCTGCTCTCCTGGCGTGAAGGCTACCGGTTGTCCCTGGCCGGTGTCGCCGGGCTCATCGTCGCCATCGGCATCACCGCGGACTCCTTCATCGTGTACTTCGAGCGCGTGCGTGACGAACTGCGTGACGGACGCGGCCTTGAATCGGCCGTGGAAGCGGGCTGGAAGCGTGCTTTCCGCACGATCGTGGCGTCGGACGTCGTGAACTTCCTCGCCGCAGCGGTGTTGTTCCTCCTCGCCATCGGCAACGTGCGCGGCTTCGCCCTCACCCTGGGGCTGACGACCGTGGTCGACCTGCTCGTGGTCAGCCTGTTCACCCACCCCATGCTGCAGCTTGTCGCCCGGACCCGTTTCTTCAGCGAGGGGCACAGCCTCAGCGGGCTCGACCCGCGCGCGCTCGGCGCCGTGTACCGGGGCCGTGCCCGATTCGTGCCGTCGTCTGCGGTGCCGGGCAAGAAATCGGCCTCGTCCATGCGTGAAGCGGCCAAACGGCAGACGATCGCCGAACGCAAGGCCGGCGAACTCGTCGGCACTCCCTCAGATCGGCCGACCGCCGGGAAGGACTCCTAATGGCCCGTTTCGCCCAGTTCGGAAACGATCTGTACACCGGAAAGCGGTCAGTCGACGTGGTCGGCCGCAAGAAGATCTGGTACCTCATCGCGGTCGCCATGATCCTGATCTCGATCGTGGGTCCCTTCGCCCGCGGCGGATTCACGCTCGGCATCGAATTCACCGGCGGAAGCGAATTCATGGTCACGGGGCTCACCGACCCCGACCAGGACCTCGCCGCACGCACGGTCACCGACGTCGTCCCCGGCTCCGTGCCACGGGTCACGGCCGTCGGTACGAACGAGATCCGTATCCAGACCGACCAGCTCACCAGCGACGACACCCGTGCGGTGCGGGACGCCCTCGCCGAGGCCTACGAGGTGCCGGTAGCGGAAGTGGCGGCATCGTTCATCGGTCCGTCCTGGGGCGCCGACATCACCACTCAAGCGCTCCGGGCGCTGCTGGTCTTCCTGGTCCTGGCCGGAATCGTCATGGCGGTGTACTTCCGCACCTGGAAGATGTCCGCTGCCGCGATGACGGCGCTGCTGCACGACCTCGTGATCACCGCGGGAATCTACGGCATCGTCGGATTCGAAATCACCCCCGCGGCCGTGATCGGGTTTCTGACCATTCTCGGTTATTCCCTCTACGACACCGTGGTGGTGTTCGACAAGGTGAGGGAAAACACCATGCAGGACGGCTCCGAGTCCCGGCGCACCTTCTCCGACTCGGTGAACCTCGCCGTCAACCAGACGCTCGTGCGGTCCATCAACACGTCCGTCGTCGCTGCGCTGCCGGTGGCCTCGATCCTGTTCATCGGGGCCTTCGCGCTCGGTGCCGGCACACTGCGCGACATTTCCCTCGCCCTGTTGATCGGCATTCTGGTGGGCACCTACTCCACGATCTTCATTGCCGCGCCGGTCTACGCCCAGCTGCGCAGCACCGAACCCGAAATTCAGGCACGCGACAAGCGGGCCCTGGTGGCTCGCGCCGAAGCGACCAGCGCCGCGCAGAAGCGGGAGAACGCCGGGGTCTGAGGGTGTACCGGAGAAGACCTTGAAACAGGCATAATTAGGCCTACAGGGAAAGAGGTTCGCGATGACCGACACAACGACGCCGTCCGCTGCTTCCCTGCGCCGTCTGGTACCGCGCATCTTCTCGCGGGCCCAGCCCGCAGGTGCCGTGGACACCCTGATGAAGACGGTGCGCCTGCACCACCCCAAGGCCGACCTGTCCATCATCGAGCGGGCGTACACGATCGCGGAACGCGCCCACGATGGCCAGATGCGCCGCAGCGGTGAGCCGTACATCACCCATCCGGTGGCCGTGGCCCAGATCCTGGCCGACCTGGGGATCGGGACGAAGACCGTGTCGGCCGCGCTTCTGCACGACACCGTCGAAGACACGTCGTACACGCTGGACCAGTTGCGGGACGATTTCGGCGATGAGATCACCATGCTCGTGGACGGTGTCACCAAGCTCGACAAGGTGAAATACGGCGACAGCACCCAGGCGGAAACCGTGCGCAAGATGATCGTCGCGATGAGCAAAGACATCCGGGTGCTCATCATCAAACTCGCCGATCGCCTGCACAACGCCCGGACCTGGGGGTTCGTGCCGAGCGAATCGGCCGCCCGGAAGGCCACCGAAACCCTCGAGATCTACGCGCCGCTCGCGCACCGGCTCGGAATTCAGACCATCAAGTGGGAACTGGAAGATCTCTCCTTCGCGGTGCTGTACCCCAAGCTGTACGCCGAGATCGAACACCTCGTGAAGCAGCGCACCCCGCAGCGTGAAGAGTTCGTGCAGAACATCATTGACACCATCAACGACGACCTGAAGTCCTCGCGGATTCGCGCGAAAGTGGCCGGACGACCCAAACAGTATTACTCGATCTACCAGAAGATGGTCGTGCGCGGTCGCGAATTCGAGGAGATCTACGACCTCGTGGGTATTCGCGTGCTGGTCAACTCAGTACGGGACTGCTACGCGGTGCTCGGTTCCATCCATGCCCGCTGGACTCCGCTTCCGGGCCGGTTCAAGGACTACATCGCCACACCGAAGTTCAACCTGTACCAGTCCCTGCACACCACCGTGATGGGGCCGCAGGGACGCCCTGTCGAAATTCAGATTCGAACCCAGGAGATGCACCAGCGGGCGGAATTCGGTGTGGCCGCGCACTGGAAATACAAGGAACAGGTCAACGGCAGGAGTCCCGGCGGCCCGGGCCCGCAGAGCGACACCGACATGGCATGGCTTGCGCACATATCGGACTGGCAGGCCGAAACGGCCGATCCGGGGGAGTTCCTCGACTCGTTGCGGTACGAAATCGGTGCCAAGGAAGTGTACGTTTTCACCCCGAAGGGGCGGGTGATCGGTTTGCCCGCCGGGGCGACGCCGGTCGACTTCGCCTACGCCGTACACACCGAGGTCGGCCACCGCACCATGGGATCCAAAGTGAACGGTCGCCTGGTGCCGCTGGAGAGCACTCTCAGCACGGGAGACGTCGTTGAGGTGTTCACCTCGAAGAACCCGGACTCCGGACCCAGCAAGGACTGGCTGAACTTCGTGCGCAGCCCCCGGGCCCGCAACAAGATCCGGCAGTGGTTCACCAAGGAACGCCGCGACGAGGCCATCGAACAGGGTCGCGACGCCATCGCCCGGGCCATGCGCAAGCAGAACCTGCCCCTGCAGAAGCTGATGAACCAGGATTCCTTCGCCGAAGTGGCTGCGCTGCTGCGCTACGAGGACGTCTCCGCTCTCTACGCTGCTGTCGGGGAGGGTCACGTCTCCACGCAGTCCGTGCTGGAGAAAGTGGTCTCGTCGGTGCAGAGCATCGAAGAGAGTGACAGCACAGACCTGCCGGTGGCCCCGCATGCGCAGAACCAGACCCTGCGCAACAGCGACTCCGGTGTGCTCGTGCGCGGCGCCCCGGATATCCTCGTCAAACTCGCCCGGTGCTGCACCCCGGTGCCCGGCGACGCGATCGTCGGCTTCGTCACCCGGGGCGCCGGTGTCTCCGTGCACCAGTCGGCCTGTCACAACGTGTCATCACTGCTCAAAGAACCCGAGCGCATGATCGAAGTCGAATGGGCGCCCACGTCGAAGAGTCTGTTCCTCGTGCATATCCAGATCGAGGCGCTGGACCGTTCCGGGCTCTTGTCGGATGTGACCCGGATCCTGTCGGAGCACCACGTGAACATTCTCTCCGCCACCGTCAACACCTCCAGTGACCGGCTCGCGCTGAGCCGTTTCGTCTTCGAAATGGGCGACGCCACACACCTGGATCGCATTCTCAATGCGGTACGCCGCATCGACACCGTCTATGACGTCTACCGGGTCACCGACGGCTGACCGGCCGCTCTGGGCCGCATCGGAGCAGGGCACGGTAGAGGTCAAACCGGGTAGGCCGCCGCTGCCGCCAGCCGGCGCAGGGCGCGGGCGGTGGTCGGCGCCGCGTCGCGGTGACAGTCCTGCTGTGCGCGAGGCAGGGCGTGCGGCCCGGCTCGCCGCAACAGACGGGACAGCACCGGCAGCAGCCGTTCGGGCTCCTCATCGCTGAACCGGGCCAGATCGACGGCCGTGCGGAGCGGCAGGGTCACCGAGAGCCCGGCGACCAATTGGGTGTGCTCGGCGGAGCAATGGCCCTGACGGATTCGGACTCGGGCCGAGCTGCTCAGACGTGACCGGGTGTGCGCGTTCAGGCAGAAGTCGTGCACGGGCGGTTCCGGGCCGTCACCGTACAGCCACGCCGCGCTGCGACGCTCAATGATCAAGCGTGGCGAGGCCAGCCGGCCCAGTGCGCGGGCGCGGTTCTCGGCGCCGTCGATCTCGTCGATGGGGCACCAGCAGTCACCCACGGCGAAGACCTCACCATCGAGCCGCGCGCTGCACAGTTCGGCAATGCTGAGGTCGGCGAGGGTGAGAACGGCCGCGAGGCGCAGGGTCATGCGCTCAGGGTGGCACGCGGATCACGCCGCAGGGGCCGCACCCGGCGAAGTGTGGAGTACAACCGGGTGCGGCCCCTGTGGAGGAACTGTGGATCCGTCGCTGCAGAGCAGCGCTGCGACGCCTGCCTACTGGCCGATGGCCTTCAGCCAGGCCCGGCGTGCTTCCAGGGCCTCGGTGGCGTTCTTCACCGCGGCGGGGTCATTGCTGGCCTCCGCCGTGGCAACAGCCGCTTCCAGCTTCACAATGGCGTCGTTGAGCTGACCGGCGAGGCCTTCGGTGCGGGCCTTGGTCTCGGGGTTGTTCCGTACCCAGTGATCGTCGTCGAGCTTGCGCACGACGGCTTCCACCTTGCGCAGGCGTTCGTCGACGGTTTTGACCTGGTCACGGGGAACCTTGCCGATCGCATCCCACCGGCGCTGGATCGATGTGAGCGTCTCGCGGGCCTTGACCCGGTCGGTTGCCGTGAGCAGCGTCTCCGCCTCGGTCAGCAGGTCCAGCTTGAGGGCCAGATTCGCGGTGAACTCGACATCGTCGACCGCGTCCACCTCGGACTTCGCCGAGTACAGCACATCGCCGGCGGCCTTGAACTTGGCCCACATGGCGTCGTCCTGCTTCTTGCCCGATCGGCCGGCGAGCTTCCATTCCTCAAGCAGGTTGCGGTACGTGGGAATACCCTCGGCGCCCTTGGCCGCCAGGGCTTCGGCCTGCTCGATGATGTGCTGCTTGCGCGTGCGTACATCCTTGTGGGCGGAGTCCAGCTCGGCGAAGAAAGCCTTGCGGTTCTGTTCGATGATGGTGCGGGCAGCCCGAAAACGCTTCCACAGCTCGTTGGCGTCGCTCTTGGGAATACGCGGGGCGTCGTGCTGGTGCGCCTGCCATTTGGCGAAGAGTGCGTCGAGGGCAGCGCTGGTCTGCTTCCACTGGGTCTTGGCGGGGTCTTCGGCGGCGAGCCGCTCGGCCTCTTCGACGATGGCCGCCCGCTCGGCGACGGCGGCGGAAGCGGCCGCCTTGGCTTCCTGACCCTGCTGCTCGGTCAGTTCGCTCACCGTGCCGCCGAGCGCCGCGAGGCGTTCGGCGAGAGCGGCCAGGTTGCCGACCGCGTTGGCCGTAGCGACCGTGGCGGTCAGGTTCGCCACGGCCTTGGCCACGTCTGCCGCCGGAGCCCCACCCTTGGCCCGTTGCTCCAGCAGGGTGACCTGTCCGTTGAGCTCGGTGTATTTGCGCTCAAAGTAGGCCAATGCCTCTTCGGGCGTCGCGTCCGGGTACTGCCCCACGGCGCGTTCGCCCGACGCCTCGCGCACGTAAACCGTGCCGGTTTCGTCTACGCGACCCCATGGTTGCTGATCTGTCGTAGTCAAGAGCCTCACCTGTCGTTCGTCTTGTGTGCCCGGATAATGGGCCCATTCCCTTAAGCCTATTGCACGGCCACGCGGGGAATATCGGTTTACTGAACTGTAACCGCGGTAATCGTTGTCGGAACCGCGGGGGCGCCGTCGGAGACCCCGTTTTCCACCCCGGAATCCGTGATGGCGGCCCGCACGTCGTCCAGACCGCTGGTTACCCTTCCGACAACGCTATATCCTCCGGCGAGGTCGGCGGGAATTGTCGTGTCGGAATACACGAGGAAGAACTGGCTTCCCTGGCTGAAGGCGTTGTCGCCCTGACGGGCCATGGCCAGCGTTCCGGCCGGATACAGATCGTCGGCGGGCGCGTTCTCGATCGGGCCGTAGGCGTACCCGGGGCCGCCACTGCCGTCACCGTCAGGGTCGCCGCACTGCAGCACGAAGAATCCGCCGGTGGTCAGCCGATGGCAGGACACTCCGTCGTAGAAGCCGGACCGCACCAGGCTGACCGTCGACGCCACCGCTTGCGGTGCACGCGCCCCATCCAGTTCGATCCCCATCGGAACACCGTTCAGGGTGAGGGTGCCCGTCCACGGGCGGGCTTCGGCCTGGACCAGCGGGGGAACATCCCCGGAGTTCTGACCGACACCGGCGAGCGGGGTCTCAGTTCCCGTCTCGGCGATGGGCTCCGCCGCTGAGTCCGCGGTTTCCTCCGAAGACGCGGAGTCGGTAGCCCCCGGGCCGGCGCTGAAGTAATACACCTGGGCGCCCACGAGCAGACCGAGCACAACGACCAGCCCGACGCCGGCAATGATGTTGTCCCGAACCCGGCGGCGGTGTTGGGTGAAATTCACGGCGCGACGGGCCTGGTAGCCCCGCAGCCGGTCTCGTTCCTCCCGTGCCTCACGTTCCTGTTTATGATGCTGTGCCACGAAAAAACCTCCCGATGCCCACTTGACGCGGGTCAGACAAACAGTCGCGGTGCTGGCCCGCGACCCCGTAGAACTCTACGCACAAACTACGCTGAGACCATGTCGGATGCTCAACCCGGTCTGCGCACGGGCGCGACCCCCCTCGCGGTGCGCATGCGACCGCAAACCCTCGACGAGGTTGCGGGGCAACGCCACCTGCTGACTCCCGGGTCGCCGCTCGTGAGCCTGGCCAGTGATCAGACCGGGGAACGCGGGTCGGTGTCAGTGATCCTGTGGGGCCCCCCGGGAACCGGCAAGACCACCCTCGCCCAGGCGATCGCGCACAGCTCGGGACGCCGATTCGTGGAACTGTCGGCAGTGAATGCGGGCGTCAAAGACGTGCGCCTGGTCATGGAGGAAGCTCGCACCAGCCGGGACCTGTACGGCCTGTCCACGGTGCTGTTCCTCGACGAAATTCATCGCTTCTCCAAGGCGCAGCAGGATGCCCTGCTGCCCGGCGTAGAGAACGGCGTGATCATCCTGGTCGCCGCGACAACGGAGAATCCGTCGTTCTCGGTGATTTCGCCGTTGCTGTCACGGTCGTTGCTGCTGACCCTGGAAACCCTCAGCGACGCAGACCTGGGCGTCGTCGTCGATCGCGCCGTGGCTGATCCGCGGGGGCTGGACGGCCAATTCGTGCTGGACCCGGATGCCCGGGCCGCGATCATACGGTTGGCCTCCGGGGATGCCCGACGCGCGCTGACCGCCCTGGAAGCCGCTTCGGTGTCGGCGGCCAGCACCGGTGCCGTCGCCGGCACGACGGTGATCACCACAGAAATTGTGGCGTTGGCCGTCGATCGGGCGCTGCTGCGCTATGACCGTAACGGCGATGAGCATTACGACGTGATCAGCGCCTTCATCAAATCGGTCCGCGGCAGCGACGTGGACGCCGCGCTGCACTACCTCGCGCGCATGATCGAGGCGGGCGAGGATCCCCGGTTCATTTGTCGGCGCATCATCGTGCTCGCGTCCGAAGACATCGGGATGGCAGACCCGCAGTCCCTGGTCATCGCCATGGCTGCCGCCGATGCCGTCGCGATGATCGGCATGCCGGAGGGACGAATTCCGCTCGCCCAGGCCGTGGTGCACCTGGCCACGGCGCCCAAATCGAACGCGTCCTACATCGCCCTGGACGCGGCCATCAACGATGTGCGCAACGGAAAGATCGGCCGCATCCCCGCCCACCTGCGCGACGCCCACTATCCCGGCGCGCAGAGACTCGGCCACGGGGCGGGCTATCAATACCCGCACAACGATCCGATCGGTGTTCTCGCGCAGCAGTACCTGCCCGAAGAGCTGGGGGACACCCGCTACTACCATCCCACGGAGCACGGCCACGAGCGGGAAGTGTCCGCGCGGCTGTTCAAGATCCGCCGCATCGTTCGTGGTCCCTAGCCCGGCTGTGGTAGCCTTCTACTCGCCTACAACTGGGCTCGGCATGCGGCTGCGTCCCTGTCCAGTTTGGAGGGGAAGAGTCCTGTAGCCGGACGTCCCATGGCACCCAATCCTCTGATCTCCCATGACGTCTGCCCGCTTCGGGTCGTGCGCCCTGGTATCCCAGTTTTTGAGTCCTCAGTGAAAGGAACCCGTGTCTACTAAGTCACGCACCCGCAGTAAGACCCGCCTGTCTCGTGCTCTCGGCATCGCCCTGACCCCGAAGGCAGCCCGCTTCCTCGAGAAGCGTCCCTACGCTCCGGGCGAGCACGGCCGCACCAAGCGCAAGACCGACTCGGACTACGCCGTTCGCCTGCGCGAGAAGCAGCGTTTACGCGCCCAGTACGGTATCCGCGAAGCCCAGCTCAAGATCGCCTTCGAGCAGGCCCGTCGCCGTCAGGGCCTGACCGGTGAAAACCTCGTCGAGATCCTCGAGACCCGTCTCGACGCCCTCCTCGTGCGTTCCGCCATCGCCCGTACCACCGCACAGGCCCGCCAGATGGTGACCCACCGTCACATCCTCGTTGACGGAGAGCTCGTCGACCGGCCCTCCTTCCGCGTGAAGCCCGGCCAGCTCATGCACGTGAAGGCTCGCAGCGAGGGCATGGAGCCGTTCCAGGTCGCCGCCGCCGGCGGACACGTGGACCTGCTCCCCAAGCTTCCCCCGTACCTCGAGGTTGAGCTCGACAAGCTGCAGGCCCGCCTCGTGCGCAGCCCGAAGCGCATCGAGATCCCCGTGACGTGTGAAGTTCAGCTCGTCGTGGAGTACTACGCAGCTCGCTGATCCACCAGTGACGCACAACCTGTGAAGTACAGTGAAGGGCGGACCGCCTCCGGGCGGTTCGCCCTTCACCGCGTTAACCCGCCTGGCGCCGCCGGCGGCCGACCGGTTGGTGCCGGGACAAGTCGTGACGAATGGATGGTGCAAACGTGTCAGGTGGAGATATTGCCGGACTGATAGCCGCGGGCGTGTTCCTGGTGCTGGTGGGGCTGTTGGCCGTTCCGCTGCTCAAGCTCGGCCGGGTCTTCGACCAGACCACCACGGCGATTCGTGATCTCAGTGAGAACGTCACCCCGCTGTTGGCCGAGACGACCACCACCCTGCAGCAGACCAACGCTCAGCTGGTCCGCGTCGACACCATCACCGGCCACGTCGCCGACGTCACCGGCAACGTCTCGGCCCTCGTGGCCCTGTTCGCGGCGACCGTCGGCGGCCCGTTGATCAAAATCGCCGGGTTCTCTGCCGGCGTGCGTGCGGCCTTCCGCAGCACCGCCTCAGCGGGACCACACGCCCGATCGAACCCGGGCAACCGCCGTCGCGGTCGCCGGGCCGGTACGCTGGGGAGCACCGACTACCGCAGGGAGCAAGAAAAATGAAGAAGTTCGGCTGGCTCGTCATTGGCGTGTGTGTGGGGTTTGTCGTCGCCCACGAGGTCAACCAGACCCAGCAGGGCAAGCAATTCTTCAACGACCTGGACGTGAAAGCCCGCGAATTCGGCGAAGCGATCTCCGACGGTTACCGGCAGCGCGAGGCTGAACTGCGCGATGCGCTCGGCGACGACGCTTCGGCCCGCTGAGCGCACCACACCACGCTTCTGGCACCACTTTCCCGTACCACCACAGACCGGACCCCATGCAGACTGCTGATATCCGCGGGCGTTGGCTCGATTTCTTCGCCGACCGCGGCCACACCGTTGTTCCCTCCGCTTCGCTCGTCAGCGACGACCCCAGCCTGCTGTTCACGGTGGCCGGGATGGTTCCCTTCGTGCCGTACCTCACCGGTCTGGTGCCGGCCCCCTACCCGCGGGCGACCAGCGTGCAGAAGTGCATTCGCACCAATGACATCGAAGAGGTCGGCAAGACCCCGCGGCACGGCACTTTCTTCCAGATGGCCGGCAACTTCTCGTTCGGTGACTACTTCAAAGAGCAGGCGATCGGCTATGCGTGGGAGTTGCTCACCACGAGCGAAGCCGATGGCGGATTCGGCTTTCGGGAGAGCGAGCTGTGGGTCACGATCTACCTCGATGACGACGAGGCGCACCGCTACTGGCGTGCGCTCGGCGTGCCGGACAACCGGATCCAGCGTTTGGGCATGGAGTCCAACTACTGGTCGACCGGTCAGCCCGGACCCGCCGGCCCCTGCTCGGAGATCTTCTTCGACCGTGGTCCCGCCTACGGGGCCGACGGGGGTCCGGCCACCGACGACGACCGCTACGTCGAAATCTGGAACCTGGTTTTCATGCAGTACCTGCGTGGTGAAAGCACGGGCAAGAGCGACTTCCAGATTCTCGGCGACCTTCCCCGCAAGAACATCGACACCGGTATGGGACTGGAGCGCGTCGCATTCCTCAAACAGGGCGTGCAGAACATGTATGAGATCGACCAGGTGCGCCCGGTCCTCGACCGTGCCGCGGCGCTCTCCGGTCGACGCTACGGCGCCGACCACGACGACGATGTGCGCATGCGGATCGTGGCCGACCACGTGCGTTCCTCGCTGATGCTGATGAGCGACGGGGTGATGCCCTCCAACGAAGGGCGCGGGTACATTCTGCGCCGGCTGCTGCGTCGCTCCGTACGAGCCATGCGCCTGCTCGGCGTCGATGCGGCGACCCTGCCCGAACTCATGCCCGCCAGCCGGGACGCCATGAGCGCCGCATACCCCGAGGTGGCCGCCGACTACGCCCGCATCAGCCAGGCAGCGTACGGCGAGGAAGAAACCTTTCTGCGCACCCTCGCCAGCGGAAGCCAGGTCCTCGACCTTGCCGTGGCCAAAACCAAAACCGAAGACAAGAAGGAGCTCCCCGGACAGACCGCGTTCCTGCTGCACGATACCTACGGCTTTCCCATTGAAATCACTCTGGAGATGGCGGAAGAAGCCGGGCTGAGCGTGAACCGGGAGGCCTTCAACACGCTCATGAGCAAGCAGCGGGCCATGGCCAAAGCCGATGCGAAGTCGAAGAAGACGCTGCTGGCGGATCTGTCCGTGTACAGCGCCTTCCGCGCCCGGGGTGAGACGCTGTTCACCGGGTACACCCAGTTGAACACCGACTCGAGCGTTCTCGGGCTCATCGTCAATGGCCAGTCCGTGACTCGCGCCGTCGCCGGCGATATCGCTGAGGTCATCCTCGCCGAAACCACCCTGTATGCGGAGTCCGGCGGGCAGGAATCCGATGCCGGCATGATCGTGGGGCTCGGCTTCGAGCTGGAGGTCCTGGACGTGCAGAAGCCCGTCAAAGGCCTGATCAGCCATAAGGTTCAGGTTCGCTCCGGTGAGGTCGGGGTGGGTGAGAAAGCCACCAGTATCGTCGACGCGGACTGGCGCCGCGGCGCCCGGCAGGCGCACTCGGGGACCCACATTCTGCATGCCGCCCTGCGCCAGGTGCTGGGGCCCAACGCGCACCAGTCCGGGTCCTACAACAAGGCTGGATTCTTTCGACTGGACTTCTCGTGGAATCAGGCACTGTCTGCAGCCACGCGCAGCGAGATCGAAGAGATCTCCAACAACGCCATTCGGGACAACCTGCCCGTCACGACCAGGGAACTCCCTCTCGACGAGGCGAAGTCGCTCGGGGCAATGGCACTGTTCGGTGAGAAATACGGCGATGTTGTGCGTGTCGTCGAAATCGGCGGCCCCTGGTCGTTGGAACTCTGCGCGGGAACCCACGTGGCGTCCAGCTCCGAGGTCGGCATGATCAATCTGGTCAGCGAGACCTCTGTCGGCTCCGCCAACCGCCGCGTGGAATCGCTCGTCGGGCTGGAAGCCTTTCGAGATCTGGCCGTGGAACGCGCCATCGTGTCCCAGCTCAGCAGCAACCTGAAAACCCCGCGCGAGAACCTTCCGGAACGCGTCGGCGACCTGCTCGCCAACCTCAAAGCCGCCGAGAAGAAGATCGCAGCCTTCGAAGCCCGAGCGCTCAGCGACCGGGTGCCGGCCCTCACGGCCACCGTGCAACGGGTCGGAGCGGTCAACCTGGTCGCTGCGAACCTCGGCGAGCTGCCGAGCGCCGACGACGTGCGCATGCTCGTCACCGCCACGCGCGAACGTCTGGGCACCGACCCGGCCGTTGTCGCCCTCGCCGCCATCGTGGCCGACAAACCGGTCGTCATCGTGGCGACCAATGCCGCGGCCCGGGACCTCGGCCACCGTGCCGGCGCCCTGGCCAAACAGCTGGCGGCCATTCTCGGCGGCGGCGGCGGCGGCAAAGACGACCTGGCGCAGGGTGGCGGCACCGACGTGTCGGCGATCCCCGCGGCATTGCAGGCCGTCATCGCCACGGTCAGCCGTTAGCGGTGGCTTCCGACGCGCACGTCACCCCCCGCATGCGCAGCGGTGTGCGGGTCGGAGTGGACGTGGGCACCGTACGCATCGGACTGGCTCGCAGCGATAACCACGGCATGCTGGCCACGCCGGTCGAGACCGTTCCGCGAGACGCTGGCGGCACCCAGGACCTGGTGCGCATCGCGAGCATTGTGGAGGAGCTCTCGGCAGTGGAAGTCATCGTGGGTCTTCCGCTGGCACTGTCGGGCAACCGGACCGCGTCGACGGAGGACGCCGCCGGGTTCGCGGCGGCTCTCGCCGCGGCGCTGCACGTTCCGGTGCGGCTGGTCGACGAACGACTCTCGACGGTGTCGGCGCAGTCTGCCCTGCGATCCTCTGGCCGGTCCACACGCACCCAGCGCCCAGTGGTCGATCAGGTGGCCGCAACTATAATTCTGCAACACGCCCTTGATAGCGAGCGTGCCTCGGGTCGGCCGCCTGGTTCGCCCGCGCAACCGAGCGAGAGACCGTAGCCGTGTCGCAGCCCCCGTCTGATCCTCCGCTTCCCTCCCGCCGGAGCCTGCGTGCCGACGCGCACCGTGCCGACGCGGACCGTGCCGACGCGGACCGTGCCGACGCGGACCGCAGCGAGGCAGGACCGGTCGACGCTCCGGACGCTCCGGACGCTCCGGACGCCCCGGAAGCCACTGCCGTTTCGGGCGCACGCAGACTGAGCGCCCGGGCGCAACGGCGCGAGCGCCAGGCCGGCGGCGTGCCGC
>JAWOHA010000328.1:0-8826 GCA_046496385.1 Cryobacterium sp.
CTCAGTGACGCCGTGAAGAACAACGTGAGAATGAGAATGATGAGGCCGCCGAAGAGAGCCCCCAGCAGGGCGAGCCCGGATTGGATCAGGGTCGTGGTGATGGTGTCGAGGTTCGCTCCGAGATTGTCGGTGATGGCTTTGACCACCTCGGACACCTGCAGCGCCGGGAACTGGTTCTGCACGTCATCGAGGAACGTCGACGCGTTGATGGACCGCACCAGCTCGGGAAACTGCGCGGCGAGCTTGGAGACCTGCTCGATGACGATGGGCGCGACAGCCAGGATGACCGCGGCGAGCACCCCGAGCACCGCGGCGAGCACGGTGGCGATGGCCGCCCAGCGGGGGAAGCCCTTGCGTTCCAGCCATGACACCGCCGGGTCCAGGCCGAGGGCGATGAACAGTGCCGCTCCGATGTAGACGATGATCGTCTGGAGGGTGATCACGGAGGTGAGCACGAGCAGGCCCGCACCCACCCCGAGGGTGCCGATGAGGCCGAGCCGGAACGCGTTGTGAATCTTCACGTGAACTATCCCAATGGTTGAGTGGCGTGCTCGTCAGAGCCTTGGCCGGCAGACTATGAGGGCAACAGGCTCTTAGTTTCTGCTCTCATCAGCGGAAACACGCTCCGCTTCGGTCAACACGCTGCGAAGACTCTCGAAGTATCCCGCGACGGCGTCCCGTTCGACGCGAATCTGCTGCATACGTTCTTCCGCGTCGGCGACCAAAGCCATGGTGCGTTCTTTGGTGTCGGCCAGCAGCGCGGCGGCGCGGTCCTCGGCATCATGCACGGTTGCGGTGGCGGCGTCTTCCGAGGCGGTCTTGAGGTCTTGCGCGTCCCGCCGCGCGACGCCGTCCAGCTGTTCGTTGAGGGCGCGCAGCTCGCGGGTGCGCTGGTTGGTCTCCGTGAGCTGTCGGGTGGCGTCACCCTGGAATTTCTGCGCGACGGCGACGGCTTCACGGTGCAGGGTGAGCTGGGCCTGCTCGGCCTCGTCACGGCGAGCCTTCAGCTCGCTGTCGAGGTCGGCGCGGGCCTGGTCCGTCTCCCGGGTGAGTTGCGCGGCGTCATACTCCACCGCTCGGCGCGTGGCGGTGAGCTCTGTGTCCAGATCGATGCGCGCCTGTTCCCGGTCCGCCTCAAAATCGGCATGAGCATGCTGAATCTCCCGAGCCAGTTCGGCGCGGGCCTGATCGACCTCGATGGCGACCTGCGTGCGTTCGGTCGCCGCTTCCCGTTCGGTCGCGGCCCTGCGGCGTTCCAGATCCCGGGACAGCTCCATCTCGGCCTGTTCGCGTTCTCGCACGATGCTCGCCCGGCCCTCGTCGAGGTCCCGGGCCAGATCGGCGCGGGCCTGACGCAGCTCCTCGGCCAGCTCTGTGCGAGCCAGCGCCGCCGCGTGTGCCGCCTGAGTGTGCTCCGCGTCGAGTTCACGGCTCAGGTCGGCGCGGGCCTGTTCGGTGTGGGCGGCCAGGTCGATGTGGGCCTGCTCGGTCTCCTGGTTGAGCGCGGCACGTTTCTGATCCAGCTCGTGTGCGACAGCCGAGCGGGTGAGTTCGGTCTCCCGGCCCAGACCCGCCGCGACCTCGAGCGCTTCGGTCGCTTCCCGTTGGGCGACCACACGCACCTCGGCGGCCTCACGGTCGGCATCGGAACGGATTGCGGCAACCTCACGTTTCACCGTGGCGCGAGCCTCAGCGGCCTCCGTGGCGACCGCACCGCGAATCAGCGCGGCCTCACGCAGCGCCTCCTGGGTGAGCGTGGCGTGCTCGTCCTGCGCGCGGGAGATCAGATCATCCGCTTCCCCGCGTACGTCGTCAAGAATGCGCCGGGCCTTCACTGCCGCGTCGGAGATCAGGCGTTCGGCCTGATCGGCCGCAGTGCGTTGCACGGCCTCCACCTCCTGCGTCACCGTGCCGCGCAGCTTCGCCGCATCGATGTCGGCCTGCGCGATGACGCGGGCGGACTGTTCCTCGGCGATCCTCAGCGTGCTTTCCAGCTTCGTGCCGAGGCCGGAGAAGGTGGGGCTGCCGACTTCTTCGATTTCCTGGGTCAGGTCCTCCACGAGAGTGGACAGGCGTCGCACCTCGGTGTTGGCCTGCACGCTCTGCGCGTTGGCGGTGATCAGGTCGCGTCGCAGGCTCTGAATGGACTTGTCGACCTCGTCCTTGTCGTAGCCGCGAAAGACCTGGGCGAATTCTGTCTCGTCGTTGGGCACGGTGTCTCCTCAGAATGTGGGCTCGGAGGCCGGGTGGGGTCATCCCGGCGCGGGCGAACTAACTGTATCCCGCCCACGAGCAATGCTGGCATCGCCGCACCCGCTGTCAACCACACCCTCGTCAACCGGCCGCTGCTGAGGCGCTTCGGAGTGCGGACTCGGGCTCTGTGTGGCAGCTCTCAGCCCAATCGTCTAATCTTGAGAGTCCGTGTCTGTTGTCTGAGAATTCACCACAGGCGGCCCGATGTTCGCGCCAACCGGCCGGCACCACAGGAAGGTATGACGTGCGCTTTGTTTTCGCCATCGTGGCATTTGCTCTCGCGGCAGTGATGATCGTGCTCGGCCTGGCCCAGCGCACCGTGTTCCTGGGCCCCGAATCCACCGCTTTGAGCGCGAGTGTCGAGGGCACCGCTGCATACACGGTTATCGCCCCCGATGCTCTGGCCGCCTTCTCCGGCCGGCAGACCGTGACCGTCTCCGGCGACGGCCCGGTGTTTCTGGCCTATGGACGTTCCGCTGATATCGACGCGTGGGTCGGCCAGGATGCGCACACCGACATCGGCGCGGCCGACGGTGAACTGACCGTCACGCCGACGGCTGCCGCCGGTGCCGCGGATACAACCGACACCGACGCCGAACCGGCCTCCACGGTGACCGACCCGGCGGGATCAGACCTGTGGTTGGAGGAATTCACCGGCGAAGGTGAACTCGTCGCCTCCCTCAACGTGCCCGCCGGTATTTCTGTCATCGTCGCATCCGACGGAACCGCCCCTGCCCCCGGCGAGGTGTCAATGTCCTGGCGAGTGGACAACTCCACCCCGTGGGCCGGGCCGCTCATCGTCGGCGGCGCCGCACTCATGGCCTTGGGTCTTGTGCTGTACCTACTGGCCCTGCTGCACCTGCGCCGTTCCCAGCGACCGCGACGCAACCTGGCCCGCGGCCCGCGCATGCCCAGGCTGCCGCGAGCCCCCCGACCCAAGATGATCAAGGCCGGCGACATCACCGGCTCAAGCTCGTCTACCAAACGATTCGTTGCCGTGATCCCGGTCGTGCTGGTCTCTGGCCTCGTGCTCAGCGGATGCACGGCGGAGTTCTGGCCCGGTGGCGGTTCCGCCCCCGCTCCCGCCGGCGGCTCCCTCGCCGTGAGCGCGACTCCGACCGAAACGCCCACCCCCGTGGCGGCGACCACAGCCGATGACTCCGACATCGCCGCCGGCGATCCCACATCGGTCGCGGCTGCCGCGGTGACCGTGTCGCAGCTGGAACAAATCGTCGCCCGGATCTCCGCCGTGGCCGCGGAGGCAGACGCGAACCTTGACGCCGACGCCATCGCGACCCGCTTCGCGGGCCCCGCCCTGGAACAGCGCCTGGCCAACTACACGGTGCGCGCCACCGCCCCCGACGTGGCAGCCGTGACGGCCATGCCCGCAGCGCCGCTGACCCTGACGCTTCCCCAACAGTCCGATTCCTGGCCCCGAGTGGTGATGACGATCATTCAGGACGCGGCGAACCCCACCATCGCCCCGACCGCCGTCGTGCTCAGGCAAGTGAGCCCCCGGTCGGACTACCTTGTCGAATACTCCCTGCAGCTCGAACCTGAGGCGCGCGTTCCCGACGTCGCCCCGGCCACGATCGGGGCGCCGATGATCTCTCCGGACTCCAAGCTGCTGCTGATGCCCCCGGACCAGCTCGCGGCGGCGTACTCGGACGTGCTCCTTCGGGGAGAAGCCAGCGAATCGTTCGACCTGTTCGAATCCTCCGCAGAGGGGTTTCTCTCCCAGGTGGCCGCGGGCAAGGCGGCCAAGGTCGCTGACTTGCCGGTGACGGCGTCGATTGAATTCACCGCGGAGGAAGGCTCAGGGCGAACGCTCGCCATGGCCACCAACGATTCGGGTAGCGTCGTGGCCGTGAGCCTGAACGAAATCGAGACGGTCAAGCCCATCGACGACCAGGCCACCGTCAGCCCGGACGAGTCTGCGGCGGCCAGCAAGGCGCTGTCCGGCATCACCTCGACCGCCAAGGGCATCCAGAGTACCTACGCCGATCAGCTGCTGTTCTATGTGCCCGCAGCCGGATCGACCGACAAAATATCCCTCCTGGGCTTCTCCCAGGGCCTCATCTCATCGTCGGAGCTTCCATGACCACTGTGCCCCCATCCGGATCCAACCTGCGCGGAGCGGTCGACCTCTCCTCACTCGTCAATCGTCCTGAGGTGACGCCCGCCACGGCCGGCTCGGCCCCCGCCACGGCCGGCGCCACGGCCGGGCCCGCCACGGCCGGCGCCGGATCCGCACCCCCCGCCACGCCGATCACGGTTCCCAGCCTCATCATCGACAGCACCGACGCGAACTTCGGTGAACTGCTCGAGTTGTCCAACACCGTACCGATCATCGTGGTGCTGTCCACCACACGTTCGGAAGCCGGCGCCACTCTCACGCCCATCGTGGAGAAGATCATCGCCGAGCACGCCGGCCGTTTTCTGCTCGCCAAGATCGACGTCGACCAGAACCCCCAGCTCACCCAGGCGTTCCAGGCGACCTCCGTTCCCACCGTCGCGGCCGTGCTGACGGGGCAGCCGGTGCAGGTCTTCACCGGGGCTCTGCCCGAGGCTGACGTGCGGGACGTCTTCGAGCGGCTGCTCGAACTGGCCGTTCAGCAGGGTGTGACGGGAACCGTTTCCGTGGTGGATCCCGCAGCCGCGGAACCCGTGGAAGCACCGCTGTCGCCGTTGCACGCCGCCGCCTACGCGGCCATCGAGCAGGGCGACTATGACACCGCCCGCAGCACCTATCGCACCGCCATCGCGCAAGACCCGAACGACGCCATGGCCGTGGCCGGCCTCGCCCAGGTGAGCCTGCTCGGCCGCCTGCAGAACAAGACCCTCGACGACATTCGTTCGTCCGCGGCAGCTGCTCCCGACGATCTGCAAGCGCAGCTGCTGGTGGCCGACCTGGACCTGTCGGGCGGCCATATCGACGACGCGTTCGACCGCCTGCTCGGGCTGTTCCCCGCGCAGGACCCGGCCGGCCGCAATGCGATTCGGGAACGGATCCTGGAAATGTTCGAGGTGGTCGGCAGTGACGCTCCGCAGGTCGCTCCCGCGCGCTCACGCCTGACCGCCCTGCTGTACTAACAGCGTCACTAACAGCGTCACTAACAGCGTCAGGACCGCCTCGCGGGTTGCCGCCCGCGAGGCCGTCTCAGCGTCTCACCCGATCTGTTACCGGCGCAGCTTGAGGTACAGGCCGGCGAGCGGCGGCAACGTCAGTGTGGCCGCGGCCGGGCGGCCGCCCCACGGCTCGGCAACGGCATCGACACCGCCGTAGTTGCCCATGCCGGAACCGCCGAACTCGTCGGCATCCGTGTTGAGGATTTCGTCCCAGCGGCCGGGAAACGGCAGCCCGACTCGATAGTCGGTGTGCGGGTGACCGGCGAAGTTGAAAAAGCACGCCACCGGTTGCCCGTCATCGTCCCAGCGCAGAAACGACACCACGTTGAGGGCGGCCGCGCCGCCGTCGATGAGCTCGAAACCGGTCGGATCGTTGTCGCGCGCCCACAGGCTCGCCGTGTCCCGATAGACCCGGTTCAGTCGGCCGACCAGGGTGAACAGGCCGCGGTGCGCCGGCTGGTCGAGAGTCCACCAGTCCAGGGCGCGTTCTTCGCTCCACTCAGAGCGCTGGCCGAATTCCTGCCCCATGAACAGCAGCTGCTTGCCCGGATGCGCCCACATGAAAGCCAGGTAGACGCGCATGTTGGCCAATTGTTGCCAGGAATCACCGGGCATGCGGGCGATGAGGGACCCTTTGCCGTGCACCACCTCATCGTGACTGATCGGCAGCAGGAAGTTCTCGCTGAAGGCATACATGAACGAGAACGTGATGTCGTTGTGATGGTACGAACGGTACATCGGGTCGACGCTGATGTACTCGAGGGAGTCGTGCATCCAGCCCATGTTCCACTTGAACCCGAATCCGAGGCCGCCACCGCTCGTCGGGGCCGTGACGCCGCCCCAGTTGGTGGATTCCTCGGCGATCATCATGGTGCCGGGATTGCGCCGGTACGCGGTGGCCGTGACCTCCTGGAGCAGGCTGATCGCTTCGAGGTTCTCGTTTCCGCCGTAGACGTTGGGAGCCCACTCGCCGTCCTCGCGGGAGTAGTCCAGGTAGAGCATCGAGGCGACCGCGTCTACGCGCAGCGCGTCGATGTGGAACTCCTCCAGCCAGTACAGGGCGTTGGCGACGAGAAAGTTGCGCACCGGGGGGCGGCCGAAGTCGAAGACCAGGGTGCCCCATTCCTTCTGCTCGCCGCGACGCCAGTCGGGGTGCTCGTAGAGCGGCTGCCCGTCGAAGCGCGCCAGGGCGAAGTCGTCTTTGGGAAAATGGCCGGGAACCCAGTCCATGATCACGCCGATGTGGGCCTGGTGCAGGCGGTCCACCAGGTAGCGCAGATCGTCGGGGGTTCCGAACCTGCTGGTGGGTGCATAGTAGCCGCTGACCTGATACCCCCACGATCCACCGAACGGATGCTCAGCGAGGGGCATGAACTCCACATGCGTGAACGCCAGCTCGTTGAGGTAGTCGATCAGCTGGTCGGCCAGGTCGCGATAAGACAGCCCCGGTCGCCACGAACCGACGTGCATCTCGTAGATGCTCATCGGCTGGTCGTGCGGGTCGGTGGCGGAGCGGGATTCCAGCCAGGTGTCATCCCCCCAGACATAGTGTGATTCGGTGATCACCGACGCCGTCAGCGGCGGCACCTCGGCGTAGCGGGCCATCGGGTCGGCTTTTTGGACCCAATCGCCGGATTGGGTGAGCAGTTCGAACTTGTAGGTGGAGCCGGCTGACAGCCCCGGCACGAACAGCTCCCAGACCCCGGAACCGCCCATGTTGCGCATGGCGTGGGTCAGACCGTTCCACGCGTTGAAGTCGCCGATGACGCGCACGGCCTGGGCGTTGGGCGCCCACACGGCGAACGACGTGCCGGCGGTCGTCTCGGCGACGCCGTTCTGGTCGCGGGGATGGGCGCCCAGAACGTCCCAGAGACGTTCGTGGCGGCCTTCACCGATCAGGTGCAGGTCGAGTTCGCCGAGGGTCGGCAGAAAACGGTAGGGGTCATCCACGGTCCAGGTCTCGGCGTTCTCGTAGCGTGCTTCGACGGTGTAATCGGCGAGGCCGCGGGTGCTGGTGCCCTGCCAGATGCCGTCGCACAGGTGCGCCAGTGGCACGCGGTCACCGGATGCGAGCACGGCTGTGACCTCTGTGGCGAGCGGTCGCAGCGCACGGATGACGGTGAGCGGGGCTTTCTTGCCGGCCGCGGGAAGGAGATGCTGTCCGAGCACCTCGTGCGGACTGTAATACCGGCCGGCCGCGACGGCCGTGAGCACGGCGGAGGCTATGGCGGGTACTCGATCGGCAGCGGCGGGCGACGTGTCTGTGCCGGCCTTTGCCGGCCGTGCGGTCTTTTTTGTTGCGGGCGTCATGCCGGGGTTCCCTTCACGTGCAGAATGTGCAGCGGTTGCGTAAAAGCGTCGAGGCGAACGAAGTTGTCGGCCGACCAGGTGTATTCGGCATCGGTCAGCAGGTCGGTGACGGTGAAGGTCTCACCGACAGGCACCCCGAACCGGGTCACGTCAAGGTGCACCACGGTTTGCCGCACGGAGTGCGGGTCGACGTTGATCACCACGATCAGGGCATCGGAGACGCCGGTGCCGGTGTACGCGGCGTCGAGGTACTTGCTGAAGACCAGGACGGCGTCGTCGTCGCTGGCGTGAATGTCGATGTTGCGCAGCTGGCCGAGTGCCGGGTGGTCGTGGCGAATCTGGTTGAGCCGGGTCACGAAGGGGGCCAGCGACTGGCCGCGTTCTTCGGCGAGAGCGAAATCGCGCGGCCGGTACTCGTATTTCTCGCTGTCGATGCTCTCTTCGGCTCCGGGACGGGCGACATTCTCGAAGAGCTCAAAACCCGCGTACATGCCCCAGGTCGGGGCTGCCAGGGCTGCCAGGGCAGCCCGGATGGTGAAGGCAGCCGGGCCGCCGAATTGCAGGTACTCGGTGAGAATATCGGGGGTGTTCACGAACAGGTTCGGGCGCAGGAAGTCCGGGGTGTCCTGAGCCAGACCGGTGAAGAACTCTTCCAGTTCCGTCTTCGTGTTGCGCCAGGTGAAGTAGGTGTAGGACTGCTGAAAACCCACCTTGCCGAGCGCCTGCATGAGGGCCGGGCGGGTGAAGGCCTCGGCCAGGAACACCACGTCGGGGTGCTCGGTGTTGACTTCGTTGATCAACCATTCCCAGAAGTCCAACGGCTTCGTGTGGGGGTTGTCGACACGGAAGATCTTCACACCGAGGTCGATCCAGTACCGCAGAATGCGCAGCGACTCGGCCCGGATTCCGGCGGGGTCGTTGTCGAAGTTGATCGGGTAGATGTCCTGGTATTTTTTGGGCGGGTTCTCGGCATAGGCGATGGACCCGTCGGGCAGGGTGGTGAACCACTCTTCCTCCAGCGGCAGGAGCGGCATCCGATTGACCTTCTCCCGATAACCCGGTGCGTGCACCTGCACCGCCCCGCCATAGACCTTGACAGCGTTGCCGAAGATCGCCTGATCAGACCCGTTGATG
>JAWOHA010000017.1:0-3485 GCA_046496385.1 Cryobacterium sp.
AGCCGATCTCGAAAGGGCCGCGGTTCACGAATTCGGCTTCCATGGACGCTACCTGCAGGCCGGGGTGGAACTGCCCGATGGCACCCGCGAGGCCACGCCTCAAGGAGTGCCGCAGGGTGGTCCGTTGTCGCCCCTGTTAGCCAACATTGCGCTCGATCCGCTCGACAAGGAGTTGGAGGCACGCGGACACAAGTTCGCGAGATATGCCGACGACTTCATCGTGATGGTGAAAAGCGCGAACGCGGCGAAGCGGGTGATGGCATCGCTGATCCGGTTCTGCGAAGGGCGGCTGCAACTGGTGGTCAACCGCGCCAAAAGCCGCGCCGCGCCGCTGAAAT
The DNA here is from genome assembly GCA_046496385.1 of Cryobacterium sp. Classification (GTDB taxonomy): domain Bacteria; phylum Actinomycetota; class Actinomycetes; order Actinomycetales; family Microbacteriaceae; genus Cryobacterium. The sequence goes on from JAWOHA010000017.1 coordinate 339, forward strand.
CCTGTGAGTTCCTGGGCTACAAGCTCAACAACAGGGCAAAGCTGGCGTGGACCGTCAAGGCGCAGCGCCGCTTCAAGGAGGGGGTTCGTGAATGGTAGCGCAGCGGACATGGACTGCCCGCAGGGCAGCCCCGGAGGGGTGAGCGAAGCGAATCAAATCATGCCGCAGCGGTGCCGGCGCCCAGACGGGGACGTTCTGGGAGGCCATCCCGGCCAAACGCATCCGTCGTCTGGTGTCATTTTTCGAGGAGACCGATCTGGAAGACGCGCTCGCCAGCATGCGCCGCTCCGGCGCGCACGTGGCCCGGTCGTTCACGGCCCAGGGCGAGACCACCGGAGTGCTCTTTCTGGAAGACATCATCGAGGAGCTGGTGGGCGAAGTGCAAGACGCCACCCGCCGCCTCTAGCGCTCTGCCGGGCCGGGCTGCGCCGGCCGGCCGTCACCACCCGCCTCGACGCGAAACACGTCGTCTCGCGAGCGAGCGGGCGGGAGCGGGAAGGTTCTATCGTGGGGGCATGATCAACGCCCCGGCCTTCACCCCCTGGCAGACCGTCGACGCCGCAGCCTGGATCGCCCGGCCCCGGGCCGGTGACGACAAGTACTCACGCGGTGTCCTGGGGATCGGCACCGGGTCGGTGCAGTATCCCGGCGCCGCCGTGCTCGGCGTTCAGGCCGCCGCCCGAACCGGCCTCGGCATGATCCGCTACCGGGGCCCGGAGGCGGCCGCCCAGCTGGTGCTGCAGCGCCGACCCGAAGCGGTCGTGGGCCCCGGGCGGGTGCAGGCCTGGCTGCTGGGGTCGGGCATCAATGCCGACGACCTCGACCCGGGTGCGAATGCGATGCTGCAGCAGGCCCTCGGTGACAGGCTGCCCACCGTGTGCGATGCCGGCGCCCTCGATCTCGTGCTCCCGCGACTGATCGGCGCGGTGAGGGCCGACACGGAGGCTTCGGGCCAGTCGGCGCCGCACCTCACGGTGATCACCCCGCACTTTCGCGAGCTGGCCGGTCTGCTCGGCCGGGCCGCCGCGCGTGGCATCGACACGGACGGCCCCGCCCCGAGCCCGGAAGAGGTGGCTCGCGCGCCGGAGGAATGGGCCGCGCGTGCGGCCGGCATGCTGGGGGTGACCGTGCTGCTCAAGGGCGCCGTGACCCTGGTGGCCTCCCCGGGAGGCATCCGGCTGCGGGTGTCAGGGGCCCCGGCCTGGCTGGCGACGGCCGGGTCCGGCGATGTGCTCGGCGGGATTCTGGGGGCCCTGCTGGCGACCCATTCCGAGCAGGTGCAGTCGGACCCGCGGGCGCTGCCGGCGCTGGCCGCGACAGCCGCCTGGATCCATGCCGACGCCGCCCGGCGGGCGTCGCAGGGCGGGCCCATCGCGGCTCTCGACGTGGCCGATGCGGTGCCGCGCACGATCGCGGCGCTGCTGGCCGGAACCGGAACCGGGGCCGGAACCGGCACGGTTGCGGGTGACTGAGCGAGCCCCGGGTCTGTCCCGGCGCATGCCAGCAGGGTCATGACGCCGTTGCTCGCCCCTCGGAGCGTGCGCAACCTGCTCGAGGTGGTCCTTGCTGCTGTGGGCGCTGTGGGCGCTGTGGCAGCTCGTGCGGAACGCTCGCAGCGGGCATACTGAAAGTGCCCGCCCGGACGGTCGGCTCCAGGCCCACCACCCACCATCACCCCCGAGGGAGACCTTATGTTAGTGGCATTCTCAATCGCACCCAGCGGAAACGACCACGCCGACGCATCCGTTCACGATGCCGTCGCGGCGGCCGTGCGCATCGTTCGTGAGTCGGGGCTGCCGAACCACACCGACTCGATGTTCACCACCCTCGAGGGCGACTGGGACGAGGTGTTCGCCGTGATCAAGGAGGCCACCGAGGCTGTCGGCCGCTTCGGCTCTCGCGTGTCGCTGGTGCTCAAAGCAGATATCCGCCCCGGCTACACCGGTGAGCTCACCGGCAAGGTGGAGCGCCTCGACCGTGCCCTGAACGAGGTCGGCTGAACCCGTCGCCGCGCAGCGCACCAGCCCCGCCTGAGCGGCGCGCCGGTGAGCCGCCCGCCCGCCCGCCGCCGGCCGCAGCACGGTTAGTCTTGGCCCATGCCCCTCACCTCTGACGGGTCGGCGCGTTTGTCTCCGACCCGGATTCGTCTTGCCCTGCTCGCCCTCGCCCTGGGCGGTTTCGGCATCGGATCGACCGAGTTCGTGGCCATGGGCCTGCTGCCCGATCTCGCCGCCGACCTGCTGCCGGGCCTGTACGCCACCGCTCCGGATGCCGCCAATGCGCGGGCAGGCTGGCTCATCTCGGCCTACGCCCTCGGCGTCGTGGTCGGAGCGCCGACCATCGCCGCCGCCGCGGCCCGCTGGCCTCGAAAACAGTTGCTGCTGGTGCTGCTCACCGCGTTCACCCTCGGCACCATCGCCTCGGCGCTGCTGCCCAGCTTCGAACTGGTGCTGGGCGCCCGGTTCCTGGCCGCCCTTCCGCACGGCGCCTACTTCGGCATCGCCTCACTCGTCGCCGCAGACCTGATGGGGCCCGGCAAACGCGCCCGCGGAATCGCCCTCGTGCTGTCGGGGCTCACCATCGCCAACGTGATCGGGGTGCCCACCATCACCTGGATCGGACAGATGTCGGGCTGGCGGGTGGCCTACCTCGTCGTGGCCGCCATCTTCGCGGCCACGTTCCTGGCCGTGGCCGTCTTCGTGCCACGGCAGGCCGGCAACCCGGAGGCCACGGTGTTGCGCGAACTGCGCGCGTTCGGGCACAGCCAGGTTTGGATGACCCTGTCCATCGGCGCCATCGGGTTCGGCGGACTTTTCGCGGTGTACACCTATGTGGCCCCACTCGTGATGGAGATCACCGGGCTCGCTGCCGGAGCGGTGCCGCTGGTGCTGATCGTCGTGGGACTGGGCATGACCGTGGGCAACTTCGCCGGCGGCGCGCTCGCCGACTGGAGCGTGCGACGCACCATGCTGATCGCCTTCGGGGTGCTGATCGGCTCCCTCGTGCTGCTGGCGTTGTCGGCACAGTTTCTGGCGGGACTACTCGCCGGAGTCTTCCTGGTCGGGGCGGCGGCATCCGCTCTCTCACCCACCATTCAAGCCCGGCTCATGGACGTCGCCCCGGACAGCCAGACTCTCGCGGCGGCGC
>JAWOHA010000104.1:0-3236 GCA_046496385.1 Cryobacterium sp.
GCCACCGGCTGGGATTCTCCGGTCAGCGCGGACTCGTTGACCTCCACTGACTCCGCCACGGAGAAGCGTCCGTCGGTGGGAACTCGGTCTCCGGCTTCCAGCAGCACGAGGTCCCCCGGCACCAGCTCAGCCGCATCGACCACGCGCGCGGTCCCGTCTCGCCGCACCCGGGCGGTAGGCACCAGCATGTCCCGCAGCGCCTCAAGGCTGCGCTCGGCCCTGTTCTCTTGTACGAAGCCAATCGTGGCATTGATCAGCAGCACGATGAGGATGACGATGGTGTCTTTCAGTTCACCGACCAAGCCGGCAAGGACTGCAGCGCCGAGCAGGATCAAGATCAGCAGGCTGCGGAACTGGTCGAGGAGGCGCAGCCAACCCGGCCGACGCGGCTGCTCGGCCAGACGATTCTCGCCGACGAGTTCTCGCCGACGCACGACCTCGGTCTCGTCTAACCCCTGCGCAGGATTGACTCCCAGAGACTCCGCCACGGCGCTCGTAGGCCGCCGGTATGGATCTGCCGGTTGCGCGCTCCCTGAATGGCCAGGCGGAAGAAAAGGAGAGGGCTGGGTCATACGGGCTCCTTCCGATCTCGTTTGATCGGAGGTCTCTCCCGGCTTTTGCGGCCCGACCGCCGGGCCCTGACGGGCCGAGATGACGACGGTGCGTGGATGGGATACTCCCCTCACTGAGAGAGAGTGAAACACAGACCACACGATCCGGCAACCCGTCAGCACGGGGCAAGCGCGTGAGAGCTCGGTTCGCCGCACCGACTGGCGAGAGACCTTACCCGTGTCAGGGCTAGGTGACACCGGCCTCGGCAAGTGCTGGGATACATCGTTCCCGGAACTCAGGGGTCACTTCACCACGGCTCTCGACTGGCCCGGCCCGCATTCTTGGCGTGCGGAGTCGATTCGAGGTGCGACTCAATGGCCCGCTGGGGTGGAGCAGAGAGGCTGTTGAGGCTGAGCCGCTGTCGGCCGCGATGTTCGCGTCAGGTCATGCACAGGAGTGAGAACGTTCGGCCGCAGTCCGCGGGCGGGACCCGGCCGTGTGGCCAGGCCCCGCCATGAGTCAGCGAATGTCGAAGCGGTCCAGGTTCATCACCTTGGTCCAGGCCGCGGTGAAGTCCTCAACGAACTTCTTCTTGACGTCGTCACTGGCGTAGACCTCGGCGACGGCACGCAGCTCGGAGTTCGAGCCGAAGACGAGGTCGGCACGGGTGCCGACCCACTTGGCCTCGTCGGTTGCGTAGTCCACGCCCTGGTAGGCATGCTCTCCTGCGTCGAGTGCGCTCCACTTGGTCCCGATGTCGAGCAGGTTCGCGAAGAAGTCGTTCGTGAGAACGCCCGGTGTCTGCGTGAACACTCCGTGCGATGAGCCGTCGTAGTTCGCACCGAGAACGCGAAGCCCGCCGACGAGGACCGTCATCTGGGGCGCGCTCAGGGTGAGCAGGTTGGCCCGATCGATGAGGTGGTACTCCGCCGGGAGCGTCGCGCGCGGGCCGCTGTAGTTGCGGAACCCGTCGGCGACCGGTTCCAGATGCGTGAAGGCCTCAGCATCGGTCTGCTCCTCGAGAGCGTCGACACGCCCGGGCGTGAACGGCACCAGCACGGGAAAACCGGCGTCTGTCGCGGACTGTTCGACGCCGACACCGCCGGCAAGCACGATGAGGTCGGCCAGCGACACCTTGCGGGCTGAGGAGCCGTTGAAGTCCGCCCGGATACCCTCCAGCGCCGTCAGCACTACGGCCAGCTGGGCGGGGTTGTTCACCTGCCAGCTTCTCTGCGGCTCGAAACGGATGCGGGCACCGTTCGCGCCGCCGCGCTTGTCGCTGCCCCGGAAGGTCGATGCAGACGCCCAGGCGGTGGAGACCAGCTGAGAGACGGTGAGCCCCGAAGCGAGCACGCGCTCCTTGAGGGCGGCGATCTCGGCATCACCGATGACCTCGCCGACCGCTGCGGGCAGCGGGTCCTGCCAGATCAGGGCCTCTTCGGGAACGTCTGCCCCGAGGTAGCGGGCCTTGGGGCCCATGTCGCGGTGGGTGAGCTTGAACCAGGCACGCGCGAACGCATCCGAGAGGGCGTCTTGATCTTCCGCGAAACGGCGGCTGATCACTTCGTAGGCGGGGTCGACCCGCAGCGCGATGTCGCTCGTGAGCATGCGCGGTTCCTGGTGCTTGGAGGAGTCGTGGGCCAGCGGAACCAGGTCAGCGCCGGCACCGTTCTTGGGTCGCCACTGCTTCGCGCCGGCCGGGGACTCCATGAGCTCCCAGTCGTAGGCGAAGAGAATCTGGAAGTACTCGTTGTCCCAGCGTGCCGGGTGGTAGGTCCAGGTGACCTCGAGGCCCGAGGTGATGGTGTCATCACCCTTGCCGGTGCCGAAGGAGCTCTTGTAGCCCATTCCCTGCTCTTCGAGCGGGGAGCTTTCCGGGTTCGGGGCGAGGTTCTCGGCGGCACCGGCACCGTGGGTCTTGCCGAAGGTGTGGCCGCCGGCGATCAGTGCCACGGTTTCTTCATCGTTCATGGCCATGCGCTTGAACGTCTCACGAATATCCCGCGCCGAGCCCATCGGGTCGGGCTCGTCGTTCGGGCCTTCCGGGTTGACGTAGATGAGACCCATCTGCACGGCGGCCAGCGGGTTGTCCAGGTCGCGATCGCCGGTGTAGCGTTCGTCGGCGAGCCAGGTGGTCTCGGGACCCCAGTACACGTCGTCGTCGGGCTCCCACGCGTCGACACGACCGCCGGCGAAACCGAAGGTTTTGAAACCCATGGATTCGAGGGCGACGTTTCCGGAAAGAATCATGAGGTCAGCCCAAGAGAGGTTCTGGCCATACTTGCGCTTGATGGGCCACAGCAGACGACGTGCCTTGTCGAGGTTGACGTTGTCGGGCCAGCTGTTGATGGGCGCGAAGCGCTGCTGGCCGGTGCCGGCACCACCGCGGCCGTCAAAGACCCGGTAGGTACCGGCGCTGTGCCAGGCCATCCGAATGACCAACGGACCATAGTGGCCGAAGTCGGCGGGCCACCAGTCCTGCGAGGTGGTCAGCAGAGTTTCGATGTCAGCCTTGAGGGCAGTGAGGTCGAGCGAGTTGAAGGCTGCCGCGTAATCGAAGTCCTCACCGAGCGGATTGGTCACGCCCGTCTCCTTGGCAAGGATCTTCACATTGAGTTTGTCGGGGAACCAGCCGCGATTCACGCCGCCAAGCCAAGGCGGCGCGAATCGCGGCTGGTTCCCCG
>JAWOHA010000123.1:0-4211 GCA_046496385.1 Cryobacterium sp.
TGTGGTGACGTCACCCTCGCCGACGGCGACGGGCCCCTCATCCTCGCGTCGGCCGGTATCGGCTGCACGCCGAGCGCCTCAATTCTGCGCGCCCTCGCCGAGAAGGACTCCGGACGTCAAGTCACCGTGCTGCACGCCGAAAGCACCCTGGAGCGCTGGGCCATGCGCCGGCAGATGAACGACGACGTCGAGCTGCTCTCCCGCGCCGACCTCGAGCTCTGGCTGGAAACCCCCGCCGATGGAGACACGGAGGCCCACCTCGGCTTCATGACCCTCGACGGCCTGAGCATCCCCGCGGATGCCACGGTCTACCTCTGCGGGCCGCTCCCGTTCATGCGGTCGCTGCGCGGCCAGGCCCTCGCCGCCGGGGTGCCGGCCGCGAATGTGCACTACGAGGTCTTCGGGCCCGACCTCTGGCTCGCCGGAGCATAGCCCGGGCGACGCGGCCGGTCGGCCACGCTCGCGAGGCCCCGTGAGGCACTCCTCAAACCGAGGCCGGGTGACTACGATGCAGCCATGACACCGGCAGAGAACCCGACACCGCCCCGCGTGCACGATGCCGGTGCGGTGGTGGCGTTCTATCTGGCCGGCCAGGTTCAGGTACTCCGGCAGCAGGAGAACCGGGTGCTCCGGGACGCCCCGGATTCCGTGCACAAAATGCGGGTCGGCACGCGGCGCCTGCGCTCCGTGCTGGCCAGTTACGGGCGGTTGCTGCAGCCCGACCGCATCACGCCGCTGCGCGAGGAGCTGCGCTGGCTGGCCGGAGTGTTGGGCTCCCGGCGCGACGCGGAAGTTCTGGCGGCGCGACTGCGCGACGACATCGCGCGCCTCGGCGACGAACGGTTCCCAGCGGCCGGGGCGGTCGATCTCGACCCGGCCCGTGCCCGCATCGACGCCTGGGAGGCCGACGTGGTGCCCGCGGCGCAGGATTCCGTCGTGACGGCGCTGCATTCGGTGCGCTACCGACGACTCACCGCCGCCCTCGACGATCTGGTCGCCCGGCCGCCGTTTCGCGCGCGGGCCGCCCGCCCCGCACGGTCAGAGATGCGGGCGATCATGACGGCCGACCTCCGCCGGCTGCGCCGCGGCGTGCGGCGCGCCCGCGACGCGGCCGAGGGCCCGGAACGCGACGGAGCCCTGCACGAGGCCCGCAAACAGGCCAAACGTTTGAGATACACGGCCGAGGCCGCGGTGCCCGCGCGACCCAAACGGGCCGCACGGCTTGTCACCACGGCCCGTGAGCTGCAGGACTCCCTCGGTGAGCACCAGGACAGCGTCGTGGCCCGGCAGCTGCTCGGCCGGCTGCGGGCGGATGCCCGCAGCGAGGGGGCCGCGACCGCCGGCCTCTCCCGGCTCATGGAGCACGAAAACGCCCGGGCGCGCGACGCCGAGCGTCGTTTTCTCACGGCGTGGAGCACACTCCCCACCGAGGGAGGTTAGTCTTCAAGTTCGACCCGTGGGGAGACAGTGTGCGCGACATTCTTGCGGCGGTGATGACAGCTTGGCGCAGCGGAGCGGTGTCCGGGCTGGCCACCGTGGTGAGCACCTACGACTCGGCCCCGATGCCGGTGGGCTCGGCGATGCTCGTCACCGCGAACGGCGCGGCGCTCGGCTCCGTCTCGGGCGGATGCGTGGAGGGCGCCGTCTACGATCTGGCCACCGAGGTGACCGACACGGGGCAGCCGGTGCTGGTGCGCTACGGCATCAGCGACGATGACGCCTTCGCCGTCGGGCTGACCTGCGGCGGCGTGCTCGACGTGTTCGTGGAACCCCTGTCACGGGCGACGTTCGCCGAACTCGACGAGGTCAGCCGTGATGAAAGCCGAGGCAACCCCGTCGGCGTCGCGACGATCATCGAACACCCCGACCCGGCCCGACTGGGCCGGCACCTGCTGGTGCGGGCCACAGGCTCCCAAGGCGACCTCGGCACGGAACGCAGCACCGCCGCCGTCGACGATGACGCGCGCGGCTTGCTCGCCGTCGGTCGAAGCGGTCTGCTGCAGTACGGGCCCGACGGGGAACGGCTCGGCGTCGGGATGCGGGTCTTCGTGCAGAGTTTCGCGCCGCAGCCCCGCCTGCTGGTGTTCGGTGCCGTCGATTTCGCGGCCGCACTCGCCCGGCTCGGCAGCTACCTCGGTTACCGGGTCACCGTGTGCGATGCCCGGGCGGTCTTCGCCACCACCGCCCGTTTCGCGCACGCCGACGATGTTGTGGTGGCCTGGCCGCATCGCTACCTCGCCGAACAGATCGACGCGGGGCTGATCGACGCACGCACCGTGATCTGCGTGCTCACGCACGACCCCAAATTCGACATCCCCCTGCTCGAGGTGGCGCTGCGCGGACCCGCCCTGGCCTACATCGGCGCCATGGGGTCGCGGCGGACCCACGAGCAACGAAACGCCCGACTGCGAGACGCGGGAGTGACCGACGAGCAGCTTGGGGTTCTGCACAGTCCGCTGGGGCTCGACATCGGCGGCCGCACCCCCGAAGAGACGGCCGTGTCGATCATGGCCGAGGTCATCGCCCAGCGCTGGGGCGGCTCCGGGCTTCCGCTGGGCGACATCTCCCGCCGCATCCACCCCGAGAGCTGACCTCACCCCGATCATCGGCAGGGTGCGTTAAGCTCAGGGAGTGCCTCAGCCCTCCCCCAAACTCCGCATCGCCCTCGTGTCCCTGCACACGTCGCCGGGCGACGAACCGGGTTCAGGCGACGCCGGCGGAATGAACGTGGTCGTGCGTCACCAGGCAGAAGCGCTCGCCTCGTTCGGACACACCGTCGACATTCTCACGCGCCGGTCCTCGGCAGCGCTGCCCGAAGCGCTCAACCTCACTCCCGGCGTGACGCTGCGTTTTCTGCCGGCCGGTCCGGCCGAGCCGGTGGCCAAGGGCGACCATGAATCGTTCATCGACGAATTTCGCGGCCGCATGAGCATGCTGGGGCCGTACGACGTCATCCACTCGCACCACTGGTTTTCGGGCATGGCCGCGCTGCCCCTGGCCCGCGCCCTGGGAGTGCCGCACGTGCAGAGCTTTCACAGCATCGCCGCCGATGAGTCCACGCCGCTCAGCGCCGGTGAACGGCCCGAATCGGCCGGTCGCATGCGGGGAGAAGCCTGGCTGGCCCGCGAATCCGACGCCCTGGTGGCCATCAGCGCCTCCGAGGCCGACACGATCGTGACCCGGCTCGGCGGGCACCGCGACCGTATCCGCGTTGTTCCGCCGGGTGTGGACGGCCGGCTGTTTCGCCCGGTCACATCGTCCGCGCCGGGCGGTCTCGGCTACGCGGTCGTTGCCGCCCGGTTGCAGCCCTTGAAGGGACTGGACCTGGCGATCACGGCGATCGCCGCGATCCCCGCGCACATTCGCCCGGAGCTCGTGATCGCCGGGGACGCCTCCACTGATTTCGACGGTTACGTCGACGCCCTGCGCGCCCTGGCCGCCCGTCACGGCATCATTGACGGAGTGCGCTTCGTGGGACCGCAGTCGCGCGCACAGCTGGCCGAGCTGTTCGGCGGGGCCCGCGTGGTGCTCGTACCCTCACACTCCGAAACCTTCGGGCTGGTGGCGCTGGAAGCGGCGGCGAGTGGCGTGCCCGTCGTCGCCGCGGCATCCGGCGGCCTGCGCGAGGCTGTCATCGACGGCCGCACCGGGCTCGTGATCGACTCCCGCGACCCGGCCTCGTGGGCCGAGGCGCTCACGACCCTGCTGCTCAACCCCGACTTCGCTCTGCAGCTCTCTCGTGCCGCACGCACGCGCGCCGAACTGCTCGACTGGCCACGCTCCGCCGAGGGTCTCCTGGGCGTGTACCGGTCACTGCTGCCCCCCGTCGCCCGGTGGAACCAGGAACCGCACCACCAGGCCATTGCCTGATCGGAACGACGCCGGGGCGCCCAGCCTGCTCGGGGGGGTCCTCACCGGGGTCACCAGCGTATTGTTCGTGCACGCTCATCCCGATGATGAGACCATCACCACCGGCGCGCTCCTGAGCGACCTCGTCGCCCGTGGCGTGCGGGTCTGGCTGTTGACCGCGACCCGCGGTGAACGCGGAGAGGTCGTGTCCGGCCCGCTGTCTGCTCTGGCCGGAACGACGGCCCTGGCCGCGGAACGGGAACGAGAACTCCAGTGCGCCACGGCCGCCCTCGGCGTCACCGAACGATTCTGGCTGGGTGACCGGCCGGCCCGGGCACTGCACCGAACACCCCGTCGTTACC
>JAWOHA010000132.1:0-13165 GCA_046496385.1 Cryobacterium sp.
GATTTATTGGCCGAGGCGGAGCTGTGGGCCGACGCTCATTTTAGTGACAAAGAACAGGATGAACTGCTCACTTATGCGCAGGCGCAGCGCGCCTCCAGGAGATCTTGCGGGCGCTGCGTCGCAGGGCGAGCTCGTCGTTATCGTCGGCAGTCCCGGAGTCCAGCTCGATCAGGCTGGTCTCCACCTCCCGCAGCACCTTGCCCACGGCGATGCCGAAGACACCCTGGCCGCGACTGACCAGGTCGATGACCTCGTCGTTGGACGTGCACAGGTAGACGCTGGCGCCGTCGCTCATGAGCGTGGTCTGGGCCAGATCGCTGACTCCGGACTCGCGCAGCTGGTTCACCGCGGTTCGAATCTGCTGCAGGGAGATGCCGGTGTCGAGCAGGCGCTTGACCAGTTTCAGCACCAGAATGTCACGAAAGCCGTAGAGACGCTGAGAACCCGATCCGGCGGCTCCGCGCACGGTCGGCTCGACCAGGGCGGTGCGGGCCCAGTAGTCCAGCTGGCGGTAGCTGATACCGGCAGCACGGGCGGCGACGGCACCGCGGTAGCCGGTATCGGTGTCCAATTCGGGCATGCCGTCGGTGAAGAGAAAGTCCATCCCGTACCGGGCGCTGTCATCCCGGGGGTTGAGCTCGGTCATCCGGTGCCTCTCGGGATTGTGTGGTGGTCTGTGGGATGCGTATCTGTGGGGTGCGTGTCTGTGGGATGCGTGTCTGCGCTAACGAGTGTCTAGGCTACCGAGCGCGGCGGCCGAGCGCCGGTTCATTCGAGCACGACATTGTGCGTGTCGACCCGCGCTATGACCCAACAGTGCCAGTGTAGAACGCTCGGGTCGGTTCGGGCAGGGCTACTTCGTCAGCCGCACGAGCGCGGAGCGGATCAGGCTGCTGCGCACGACTTCGAGCTGGCCGGCGATCTCCACGGCCATTTCGGACGCCTGTGCCCGGCTGGAGGCGTCTTTGCGCCGGGACTGGGGCACCAGGGCACTTTCGATCAAGCCGAGTTCACGTTCGGCGGCGCCCCGGAACCCGCGCAGGTGACGCGGTTCAATACCGGTCTTCTGCAGTTCGACCAGGGCGCGCAACACCTGCAGCACGTTGTCGCCGTAATGCTCGGCCGGCACGATGATCGATGAGGAGACGGCTTCGTGCAGCAGCGCCGTGGAGGCGCCGGTCTCGCGCAGCAGTTCCTCGCGGGTGAGACGGCGCACGGTCGACAGCATGGACAGTCCCGGGGTGGCGCCGCCCGGCATCGTCGGTGAACGCCCGGCATCGAGGTCAGCGAGGTAGGCCCGGATCACCTTGAGCGGCAGGTAGTGGTCGCGCTGCATCGACAGGACCAGCCGCAGACGTTCCAGGTCGGCGGTGGAGAACTTGCGGTAGCCGGATTCGGTGCGTGCCGGGGAGACCAGGCCCTGTTCCTCGAGAAACCGGAGCTTGGACGGGGTCAGGTCGGGAAACTGCGGCGTCAACCGGGAAAGAACCTGACCGATGCTCAGCAGCGGCGCTGCACCCGAGACCGCGGCCCGGGCGCCGGATGCTGCCACTAGTTGGCCGCAGTGGCGGCGCGCGCGAGGTCCAACCGGGAGGCGTAGAAGGTCAGGCGGAACTTTCCGACCTGAACCTCGGAACCGTCCTTGAGCATCGCGGTGTCGATGCGTTCCCCGTCGAAGTAGGTCCCGTTGAGAGATCCGAGGTCTTTGACCTGGAAACTCGTCTGATCGCGCAGAAACTCGGCATGACGCCGTGACACGGTCACGTCGTCGAGAAAAATGTCGGCGTTAGGGTGCCGACCGACACTGGTGAGGTCGGCATCCAGCAGGAACCGGGCGCCGGTGTTGGGGCCGCGACGTACCACCAGCAGCGCCGACCCGGACGGCAGCGCGGCGATGGCCGCCTGTTCTTCAACCGAGACATCGCTGTCCAGCGAGGCCATCTGCAGAGCGAATTCCTGGCCGAACATTTTCGTTGACGAGGTCTCGGGACTGGAGTCATGAACGGCCGTGTCCTCGGACGCGGTCATGTCGGGCTCCACCGGCGCCGAGTCCCGGTCTTCACTCGGGTTCTCGGACTTCTTTGTGCTGTCGGAATCGACCACCGTGCACCTCCTAGTCCTCCAGCGTATCGGATGGAATGGGCCGCGTGACCCGGGGTTTCCGCACAACACGCACGGTTTCACCGAGGTAGACGAAACCTGCCCACCAATACAGGAACACCCCCCAGATCGCGAACGCCCAGCCGACCGGCCCTGACCACCATTCCAGACTCGGAAAAGCCTGTCCGAGCATGATCACCGGCAGGGCGTAGAACAGGCAGAACGTGGCCAGTTTTCCAAGCTGGTGCACGGGCAGGGGGCCGTAGCCGTGGTTGGCGAGCACCACGCCGAGCAGAAGCAGAAACAGGTCACGGCCCACAACGAGGGCCACGACCCACCACGGCACCAGATCACGAAACGCCAACCCGATCAGGGCTGCGAATATGTAGAGCCGGTCGGCGGCCGGATCCAGAAGCTGTCCGAGACGCGTGATCTGATTGAACCGGCGCGCGATGACACCGTCCAGAAAATCGCTGGCACTGGCGACGACGAGCACGATCAGCGCCGCGACATCCTGCCCGTCCACGAGCAGGTAGAGAAAAACCGGCACCAGAAGAAGCCGCAAAAAACTCAGCACGTTCGGCACGGTCCACACCCGCGAGCTCACCTGTCGTGTCACGTCACCACTCACGATCGGCAGTCTAGCCTCGAAGCTTCTCGCCCCGCAGGCCGTGCGACGGGCTGTTAGGTCTCTGGTCAGACGGCCGCGCCGAGGCGGGGAAGCAGGCCGGGCCAGCTGGCCGCAAACCCGGGGTGCAGGGCGTAGCCGGCAACGTCGGCGGGGTCGATCCAACGCAGCGCGATGCTCTCCTTGTCGCTGATCACGGGCTCGAAGCTTTCCGTGGCCTGCATCACGACGGTCGTGTACGACCAGAATCCCAAGTCGACGACGGAGGTGAACTGCAGCCGCAACACCTGCCGGGGCACTGCGGCCTCCTCCTCGGCCTCACGCAACGCCGCGTCGATGGCGGTTTCATCCTGGTGCCGAGCCCCGCCCGGAAGCCCCCAGGTGTCACCGAAATGACTCCAGAGGGCACGGTGTTGCAGCAGCACGCCACGCCCGGGGTGGTGCACGAGAAGCCCGGCCGCGCCGAAGAGACCCCAGAATCTGCGGCCGTCGGGCGCGAAAACCCAGGCGTCACCGCTGGGACCGGTGGCTGCTGGCGTCGTCATGCTTCCAGCATGCTCCATTTCGCTGCCGAAAACCCCCTCGGGGCACAATCCACGTCCCTGCTCTCGCGTGCGGAGTTCCGCCCCGGGGTGCCGGGCACGCTCGGGCAAAACGGCATGTTAGCCTCGAGAGTTGCTAACTAGGTTAGGGATATTTTTTTGGTATCTTGGCGGGCAAGAACAAGGAGGACAGCCGTGCATGCTGCTGACACACTCGACGCACTCAGTGCTTCGCCCGAGCAGGAGCTGGTCATCCTGGTAGACGACGGCGGCCGGCCCACCGGCACGGCGCCCAAAAGCACCGTGCACGACACCGAAACAGCTCTTCACCTGGCTTTTTCCTGCCATGTGTTCAACGAGCGGGGTGCCGTTCTGGTGACCCGGCGGGCACTGTCCAAGCGCGCCTGGCCGGGAGTCTGGACGAACTCGTTCTGCGGGCATCCGCTGCCCGGCGAAGACCGTACGGCCGCCGTCGCCCGGCGCGCCGCCCACGAGCTGGGCCTGCCCCTGTCGGGCATCACGGTCGTGCTGCCCGACTTTCGCTACCGGGCCACGGACAGCAGCGGAATCGTGGAGAACGAGATCTGCCCGGTCTACGTCGCCCAGGTGACGACCGAGCCGGTGCCTAACCCCGACGAGGTGTGCGAGTACTTCTGGGCCGAACCGGCCGATCTGGCCCGGGCCGTCACGGACGCACCCTGGGCGTTCAGCCCATGGCTGGTCCTGCAGATGGCCGAGCTGTCCCGGTCCGCCGACCTAGAGGCGTTTCGTGCTTGATCTGGCACCAGAGGGCGTGGAAACGGCACTGAACGAGTTTTTCATCGTCTCCCGAACCCGCGCAGCCCAGTACGGCGACCACTACACCGCCCTGTGGGATTCCCTCGAAGCCGCCAGCCAGGGCGGCAAACGCGTGCGCCCGGCGCTGGTGCTGGCCGCCTACCAGGGCTTCGACGGCGAGGACCTCAGCCTGGCCACCCCGGTTGCCGTGTCGTTCGAGCTGCTGCACACTGCTTTTCTCATTCACGACGACGTGATCGACCGCGACCTGGCCCGGCGCGGCGTGGCCAACATCGCCGGAACCTTCAACGACCGGGCACTGGCCCACGGAGCGGCAGCCGACCAGGCTGGGGTGTGGGCCGCGGCCGCCGCCATTCTCGCCGGCGACCTCGCTCTCAGCGAGGCTCACCGCGCGCTCGCGCTGCTGCCGGTGCCTCTGACGGTGCGCACCCGTCTGCTCGACCTTCTCGAACACGCCGTCTTCGTGTCAGCGGCCGGCGAACTGGCCGATGTCACCAACGCCAGCGCCTGCGAACCGTTGAGCATCGAAACCGTCATCGCCACCCTCGAGCACAAGACCGCGGTCTACTCCTTTGAAGCGCCGCTGCAGGCGGGAGCCGTGCTGGCCGGCGCGTCGGAGGAATCCATCGCCGCGCTGGGTGATTTCGGGCGGCTCGTGGGGGTGGCCTTTCAACTCACCGACGACGTGCTCGGTGTCTTCGGCGACCCGGACAAGACCGGAAAGAGCACCCTGGCCGACCTGCGTGAGGGCAAGCAGACGGCTCTGATCGCCCACGCCCGCACCACCCCGGCGTGGGCTGTTATCGCACCGCTGCTGGGCAAGGCCGACCTCAGCGAGTCGGAGGCGGGTCTCGCTCGTTCTCACCTGACGGATTGCGGCGCCAGGGAATCTGCCGAGCACCTGGCCCGCGATCACGCCGCCCGCGCCGTGACGGCGCTGCACACCGGATCCATCCCGGTCGCCCTGCGCGAGCGTCTGACCCTTCTCGCCGACGCCGCCGTGAAACGGGTGCGCTGATGCGCACCGCGGCCCAGCCGACCGGCATCAGCAAGTACAACGCGGCCGCCCACGCGAGCTCGGCACGCGTCATCGAGCTCTACTCCACGTCATTCGGATTGGCTGCGCGGCTGCTCGAGCCCCGGGTGCGCGTGCACGTGCGCACCATCTACGCTCTGGTGCGCATCGCCGATGAGATCGTGGACGGCGCCGCCGCCGGGGCGGGTGTGGACGAGGCCGGTCAGCGCACCCTGCTCGACGACCTGGAACGCGAGGTCGAGCTCACCCTCGACCGCGGTTTCAGCACCAACCTCGTCGTGCACGCCTTCGGCCTCACGGCCCGGGCCTGCGGCATCGATGCGAGCCTGACGGCCCCGTTCTTCGCCTCCATGCGCCGAGACCTGGACCCGGCCCCCTTCACCGAAGCCGGAGTGGCCGAGTACATCTACGGGTCCGCCGAAGTCATCGGACTGATGTGCCTGCGCACCTTCGTGCAGGCCGACCCGCCCACGCCGCATACCCTGCAGAGTCTCGAGAACGGCGCACGCCACCTGGGGGCGGCCTTCCAGAAGATCAACTTTCTGCGCGACCTCGCCGCCGATCACGACGCCCTGGGACGCAACTACTTTCCCGGAGTGGACCCGAACCGTATGACCGACTCCGACCGTGACCGCATCCTCGATGACATCGACGCAGACCTGGTCGCGGCCGAACGGGTTCTGCCGCTGCTGCCCTCGGGCAGCCGGCGCGCCGTCGCCGCGGCGCACGGGCTCTTCGCCGAGCTGGCCGTGCGGCTGCGAGCGACCCCGGCACGCCAGCTGCTGCGCGCGCGCGTGCGCGTGACCGATCCCCGCAAACTTCTTATCGCCCTCTCGGCGGTAGTCACTCGCGCACCACGAAAGAGATGAGCGCTCCAGAATGAACACGCCAGTCCCCCGCACCATCGTGATCGGCGGCGGGATCGCCGGCCTGGCCAGCGCCGCATTGCTGGCGAAGGAAGGCCACTCGGTCACCCTGCTCGAAGGACGCCCGGACGTCGGCGGCCGCGCAGGCACCTGGAACGTGGACGGATTCCAGTTCGAGACCGGCCCGTCGTGGTACCTGATGCCCGAGGTGTTCGAGCATTTCTATCGTCTTTTCGGCACCAGTTCCGCGGAACAGCTCGACCTGGTGCGTCTCGACCCCGGCTACCGGGTGTTTTTCGAGGGCGATGCCGATCCGCTCGATATCGCCGCAGACCGGGAAGACAACATCGCCCTGTTCGAAAGCGTCGAGCCCGGCGGCGGCGCGGCTCTTGCCCGGTACCTCGAATCGGCCCGGGAAACCTACGACATGGCCGTGAAACACTTTCTGTACTCGAGCTACCAGTCCTACACGCCGTTTCTGGTCAAGGACGTGCTGGGACGCCTCGACCGGCTGGCCAAACTGCTGCTCACCCCGCTGGACCGTTTCGTGGCCGGGTATTTCACCGATCCGCGGCTGCGTCAGGTGCTCGGCTACCCAGCGGTGTTCCTCGGTTCTTCGCCCGACCAAACCCCCAGCATGTACCACCTGATGAGCCATCTCGACCTCGCCGACGGCGTGCTGTACCCGCGCGGCGGTTTCACCCAGCTGATCATGAGCATCTCGAACATCGCCCGCGCCGAGGGCGTGGAGATCATCACCGGAGCCGCCGTGACGGCCATCCGCACCGAAAGCCGCGCCTCCGGGCGCGGCAAGGCACGGGTCGCCGGCGTGACGTACACCGCCGCGGACGGGAGTGTCGTGCGGCTCGACGCCGACCGGGTCGTCTCCGCCGCCGACCTGCACCACACCGAGACCGAGCTGCTGCCCGCGCGGCTGCAGACTTACCCCGAGAAGTGGTGGCAGACCCGCGTCTCCGGCCCCGGCGCCGTGCTGGTGATGCTCGGCATTCGCGGCGAGCTCACCCCGCTGCAGCACCACACCCTGTTCTTCACCAAGGACTGGGGTGACAACTTCGGCCGCATCTTCGGCGAGAACCCCTCGGTGCCGTCTCCGGCCTCGTTCTACGTCTGCAAGCCCAGCGAAACGGATGCCTCGGTCGCTCCCGACGGGTTCAGCAACCTGTTCATCCTGGTTCCGGTGCCGGCGGACACGACCATGGGCCGCGGCGGCATCAACGGTGCCGGCTCCACGATCGTGGAGGGTGTGGCCGATGACACCATCGCGCAGCTCAGCGAGTGGGCTGGAATTCCCGACCTCGCCGAACGCATTGTGGTGCGTCGCACGGTGGGTCCCGGCGACTTCGCCGAGGACTTGAACTCCTGGCGCGGCGGCGCCCTCGGCCCGGCGCACACCCTGAAGCAGAGTGCTTTCCTGCGCGGCTCCAACGTGTCGAAGAAGGTGGACGGACTGTATTACACCGGCGGAACCACCATTCCCGGTATCGGCCTGCCGATGTGCTTGATCAGCGCTGAAATCATGTTGA
This sequence comes from Cryobacterium sp., assembly GCA_046496385.1. Lineage (GTDB taxonomy): Bacteria > Actinomycetota > Actinomycetes > Actinomycetales > Microbacteriaceae > Cryobacterium. The sequence goes on from JAWOHA010000132.1 coordinate 7,515, forward strand.
AGCGGGTGCGTTCCGACGTGACGACGGGGCCGCTGCCGGAACCGCAGTGACCGGATCCGTCAGCGCCGTCTACCTCGGAATCCTGCTCCTGTCCCTCGTGGGCATGGTGGTGCTGGACCGCCGCTTCGGGCTGTTCTTCTGGGACAGCCCGAAGCGGGCGGCGATCGTCTTGACGCTCGGTGTGCTCTTCCTGCTGCTGTGGGATCTGGTGGGCATCGGCCTGGGCATCTTCTACCGCGGTGAGACGAACCTGATGACCGGCCTGCAGCTGGCGCCGGAGCTGCCCGTGGAAGAGCTCTTCTTTCTGACCTTTTTGTGTTACCTGACCATGAACCTGGTTCAGGGCGCCCGGCTCGCGCTGGCAGCCGGGGCGCGCCGCTCGGCGTCCCGGCGCGGCTCCGACCCAACGGAACCGGCATGACCTACCTGCTCGTGAACGCCGTGTTCCTCGCGGTGGTCGCGGCCGTCGCGGCCGTGGCCGTGCGCCGTCGGGGGGTCAGCCGACGCACTCTGCTGGCGGTGCTGATCACCGTGCTGACGCTCTTCGCCCTCACGGCAGTGTTCGACACGGTCATGATCGCCGCGGGACTGTTCACGTACGAGGCGGCGCTGATCTCGGGAGTGTTCGTGGGGCTGGCCCCGATCGAAGATTTCGCGTATCCCCTTGCCGCCGCGGTGCTGTTACCGTCATTGTGGGCTCTGCTCGGAACCCGGGCAGAATCCAGATCGAACGTAGGCGGGCACCATGATTGAGCTTTCCAGCGCACCGGGCCGCTCCACACCGGGCCGCTCCACACCGAGCCGCTCCACCCCGGGCGCCGGCGCCCTGTGGACCGCGCGGCAGGTGCTGCTGTCCTCCCGTCCGCTGAGCTGGGTGAACACCGCCTTTCCCTTTGCGGCCGCGTACATTCTCAGCACCGGGCGCATCGATGCGTTGCTGATCGTGGGTTCGCTGTTTTTTCTGCTGCCCTACAACCTGCTCATGTACGGCATCAACGATGTCTTCGACTACGAATCCGACCTGCACAACCCGCGCAAGGGTGGTGCGGAGGGCGCCCTGCTGCACCCCCGCCTGCACCGCACGGTGGTCTGGGCCGGCATCGTCACGGCTGCGCCGCTGCTGATCGCGATGCTGGTTCTGGCCGGCACCGGCCATCCGGCCTCCTGGCTGGTGCTGGCGGTGAGCCTGTTCGCCGTGGCGGCGTACTCCGTTCCCGGGTTGCGGTTCAAGGAACGCCCGGTCATCGACTCGGTCACCTCGAGCACCCACTTCGTGAGCCCCGCCGTGTACGGCCTGGCCGTGGCCGGCGCCGCCGTCGACCTCGCGCTGCTCGCACTGCTCGCGGCATTCTTTCTCTGGGGCATGGCCAGCCACGCCTTCGGGGCCGTGCAGGACGTCTTGCCCGACCGTGAGGCGAGCATCGCGTCCATCGCGACGGGGCTCGGAGCCTCCCGCACGGTGCGCCTCGCCCTGATCTTCTGGGCACTGGCCGGGCTGCTGATGCTCCTGACGCCCTGGCCCGGCCCGTACGCGGCCTTGCTGGTGCTGCCCTACCTGGCGGCCGCGTTCCCGTTCCGCTCCGTGCCGGATGCCGGGTCGGCGGCGGCCAACGGCGGCTGGCGCTGGTTTCTGTGGCTGAATTTCTTCACCGGAACCGCCGTCACGCTGCTGATGTTCGCCTGGGTGCAGTTCGGTTGATGCCGCCTGCGGCCACACGCAGGGGCCCGGACGTCGCCTAGGCTGGGGCGATGGATGCACTCAGTTCCGCGCGGGTCGACAGCTGGACCTGGGCGGTGCGCCTGTTTCGCACCCGGTCGCTGGCGACTGCGGCATGCCGCGCCGGACATGTGAAGGTGAACGGGGTCAAGGCCAAGGCCGCGCAATCTCTGCGCATCGGCGATGAGGTGCGCGTGCGCACCGCCGGGTTCGATCGCATTCTGGTGGTCTCCCGCCTGGTCGTGAAGCGCATCGGCGCCACCGTCGCCGCCGAGTGCTACACGGATCAGACACCGCCGCCGCCGCCGCGCGAAGAAGTGGCGCTGGTGCCGATGCGCGACCGGGGAGCCGGACGCCCCACCAAGCGGGAACGCCGCGACATCGAGGAGTTGCGCGGGTACTAAGCCGCGTCAGGCAGCCTGCAAAAAAAGCTGCGTCAATCACCCGATAGCGTTTATAGCCACAGGTATGATGTAAGCAGCTCCTCCTCCGACGGGCTGGATGGAGCCGCCGTGAGTGAGTCATCCCCCCGGCGTGAACGGGCGCGGCTGCGGGCACGGGCGGCGAAGCGAAGCTGGTACCTGGCGACACAGCCCGGTCGTCTGGTCGGCCGCTACCGTCGCGGCGAACTGGACCTCAGTTTTCACCCGGGAGTACTGGATTCCCCGGCTGCCGCGGGCACGCTCATCGCCGTGATCGCCCTGCTGGGCAGCACCGTGATCGGCATCGCCGCGATATTCCCGGTTCCGCCCGGTCAGAACGACGAATCCCGCGGCTATGCCGCGACCGCGGTTGTACTGTGCCTGTTCGCCGTCTCGGCGCTGACCCTGCGGCACCGGGTGACGCGCCCGATACGGCACCTGGCCATCATCCTGATCGGCCTGTTCCTGCAGGTCCTGATCCTGCAGGCACCCGAAATCACCACGGCCGTGATTTACGCCCAGGGCTCTATCGTGGTCATTCTGCTCGCGTACACCCTGCTGCCGGCGCGACAGTCGCTGCTCTATCCGCCGCTGTGTCTTGTGGTCACGTTCACCTCCGTTGCCGTACACCCGGGGTTGTCCGCCCGGGAATTGGTGATTGCGGGCGTGATCACGCTGACCTGGCTCACCGGTCTGCACTGGATCGTGATGAGCGCCCTGACCAGCGAAACGGATGCCCTCACCCGCGTGGACAACCTGCGCGGGTTCAAACGCTCCCTCGGCGCCCGACTGAACAATGACGCAGGGTGCAGCGTCACCATCGTGGTGATGGACCTGGACCATTTCGCGGTGACCAACGAGACGGTGCCCACCGACGACGCCGACCAGATGCTCGTGACATTCGCGGTGCAGTGCTCCGAGCTGCTGCCGGGCCGGGCGATGGTCGCTCGCATCGGCGGTGACGAGTTCGGGTTGATTCTGCCCGACTGCCCCACCGACGACGCTGTCGGCCTGCTGAACACGCTCCGCCCGCTCGTGCACGGCTTCTCTGCGGGTATCGCCGCAAGCGAAGCGGGTGAGTCAGAATCCGAGATGATCACCCATGCCCAGGACGCCCTGCACGTGGCCAAACGCAGCGGACGTGGCGTCACCCGGGTGCATGGCGGACACTACGCCGGCCCGGCCGTGGTGACGCAGGCCATCGCCGCCGGGGAATTCTTTCTGGAGTATCAGCCCGTGGTCGACCTGCGCACGCGCCGGGTCGTGGGCGCCGAAGCCCTGGTGCGGTGGCAGCACCCGACGCGGGGCCGCATCTCACCGGAAGAATTCATCCCGCTCTGTGAGTCCAGTGGCAGTATCGTGCCGCTGGGGCAGTGGGTCCTGACCCAGGCGGTGCTCACCGCGGCCACCTGGCGCGTTCCCTCCGAGCCCGGTCGCCCCGACTTCTTCATCAGTGTGAACGCCAGCGGCCAGGAATTCGCCAACCCGCACTACGCGGCGCACGCCGTCGAGGCCTGCCGGAAAGCCGACGTGGCGCCGAGAACGCTCACCATCGAATTGACTGAAAGCGACTATGGGATCGACGCCGACGTGGTGTACGACAACCTGCGACGGCTTCAGCAAGCCGGCATACCGGTCGCGATCGACGATTTCGGCACCGGGTTCGCCAGCCTCGAACGGCTCAGCCGGATGAACGCCGACACGCTCAAAATCGACCGACGTTTCGTGGCCGATATTCACGCCTCAGAAGATGACGCCCCGCTGGTGCAGATGATCATCGGACTGGCCGCGGCCCTGTCCAACGAGGTGATCGCCGAAGGCATCGAAACCGAGGCGCAGGCACTCTGGCTGGAAGAGCACGACTGTCAACTCGGTCAGGGGTACCTGTTCTCCCGGCCGGTGCGGGCTGAGGCCTTCCTCGGCGCTTGCGCCGCCATTCCGGAGCCGCTGCAAACCTAGGCGCTGTCGGCAACCGGAGAGTGTGGGGCCGGCGGGGTGCTGTCGGACACGGCCGGCCCGGCTGCGGTGCCGGCGCCGCCGGTGAGACCGAGGCTGGCCAGAATGCGACCCTCGGCGGCAGAGTCTGCGCGGGCGGCTTCCAGGTTGGCTTCGGTCACGGCGCGCAGCACCTCGTCGCGCTGAATCTTCACTCCGCGCGGGGCGTCGATACCGATCCGGATGCTGTCCCCGCGCGCATCGAGTACGGTGATGACGATGTCGTCACCGATGAGGATCTTCTCCCCCGGCTTACGTGTCAGAACCAACATTTGATCAGCTTATCCTGCCGGGTCGATGCCGCTGGGATACCCGCGGGCCTGACGCCGGGTGAGCGGCGGCGGGGTAGCCGCGGACGATTCCCACAGAACCGGCAATCCGAGGGCCTCCAGCGTGTCGGGCGTCCAGGTCAGTTCGCGCCCGATGCCCACGATGCCGGCCAGGCTCACGGAGGCCGCGATGCTCTGCACCCAGCGCCGGGTGTCGTCGGGCTTGCGCCCGGCGTCGACGACGACCCAGATCTGGTCGGCCCGCAGCGCGGCGAGGGCGTTCACCTCCGCGGCGAGGTCACCCGTCGGGTCGGCGTGTGCGGCGCGCAGCAGCCCGAAGGCCACGAAGACGGCATGGCCGCGTTCCACGCCGCGGGCCCGCGCCGCGAGGGCGGTGCGGGCATCGTCGACACGGTCCAGTTGCGGGGCGCTGAGACCGCCCGCGGCACGCAGGGCCCCGTCGCCGGCACGCACGATGAAGGTGCGGGCGACCTCGAGCGCGGCATCGGTGAGCGCGACGAGCACGACCAGGTCGCCGGCACCGCACAGCACCGCGGGAACGACGAGAGGCGCGGTCGGCCGGCGGGGCGGCCCGGCCCCGAACCGGGAGTCCGGGGCCGTCTCCGGGGTGGTCTCTGGGGCGGATTCCGGGGCGGGGCCCGGGCGTGCGGTGGCGTAGGTGAGGTCGTCCATGAGCGCTGCGAAACCGGCGGACTCGGTTGACAGCGTCTGCTGCGGCGACCCGGTGTGCAGGCGCACCTCACTCTCGTCGGCGTCGTCGAGAAGGGCCGCGATACCCAGGCGTGCCGGCACATCGAGGGCGTGCGCGGCACGGCGCGGCGGCGGCAGCTCCACCGTCACCTCGAAGAACTGCTTGGCGAAGAAACCGCGGATACCGCCCACCGTCACCCGGTCGGCGGCGACGATGATGGCATCATCACCGTGTTCCTGCGCAATCCGGGTGCGCAGCTCCAGCAGCGTCGCGCCCCTAAGCTGAAATCGTCTCGGCTCCACGGACCACCCCCACGGTTTCGATGGTCACGTTCGACGAGGTGACCTCCTGGTAGCTGAGCACCGGGAGCCCGCCGGACTGCGTGCACACGAGGCGGCGGATCGCGGGTCGCAGAGCCGGTGCGCAGACCAGCACGGCGCTGTAGCCGCTGGCTTCGACCAGGGCGACGGAAGTGCGCAGGGACGCCAGCACGGCTTCGATCTTGACCGGATCCATCAGAATCTGGGTGCCCTGCT
>JAWOHA010000222.1:0-14601 GCA_046496385.1 Cryobacterium sp.
CATCGGTTTACTCGTCCAAACTGGTGAATGAAATGATGGCAGTGGTTTCCTCCTCCACCATTGTTGCCTATTGTCTTTATACCTAACGCCGCGGCTACGACTGCGACTGCGGCCCTGTCGGGGCTGGTCGGCTTCGTCGGCCGTGTCGTTGTGCTCGGGGGCCTCAGTCGAGCCGGAGGAATCGGCGTCGCTGCTGTCAGCGCTGCGGGCCTCGTCACGCGCGGCCGCGTCACGGCGGGCTTCGTCGCGGCGCCCGTTTCGGCTGGAAGAACGGCCGGTGGACGCATCAGCGGTCGCGGCCTCCGTCACTCCGCGCTCGCGTGCCGTGTCAGCGGTGTCGACGGCGTCAGCTGTCGACTCCACCGCTGCGGCAGCCTCGGTGAGGTCGACCGGTGCGACCCGAACGCCGCGCTTGCGGGGCGGGCGCACCGGAGAGCCTTCGGTGACGACTGCGTCACTCGGCTCGCTCTGGCCACGCGGGGTGTTCGGGCGCTTGGCGTCCGGCAGAATGATGCCCAGCCCGGGATCCTGCTCCAGGGCACGGGCGATGTTCGGCGCGGCGGTGGCCGTGCTGGCCCGGCGCGGCGCGCGCTTGCGGGACGCGGCGACCGGCGCGGCGGCGGCCGGCGCGGCAGCGACGACCGGAAGGGTCGGCGCGACGGCACTCTCCGCAGTTTCGGGTGACTGGGCAGTTTCGGGTGACTGGGCAGTTTCGGGTGACGGGGCAGTCTCCGGCGACGGGGCCGCTTCGGGCGACTGGGCAGCAGCAATGGCCGCCACCAGCTCGCCCTTGCGCAGCTTTGAGGCACCGAGGATGCCGAGCCCGGTTGCCAGAGCCTGAAGCTCGGCAACGCGAAGTGATGCCAGCCGGGGGGTGTCCGTGGCGGATGTGCGGGTGGTGAGGTCGGTCACGTTCGTGAGTTCCTTTCCCCTGATGCCAGATGAGGCGATCCAGGAGAGATGTGTGCGGCGACTAACGCGCTGCGGGTGAACGGGTTCGGTAGGAACAGGAACTGATGTCCACACACACAGCCACGCATAAAATGACGCAATAGCAGTGAGTTACAGGGAATGCACCGGAAGAAATGATGACGCTGGGCCATAAGGCCGAGCGTTTCTATCGGGTGCACGCCGAGTCTAGCACTGTTGACTCCCGGCCGGATTCGCCGGCCGCCCCGCCCTGCCGCGTGTCGCGACAGGGCGTTCGAGGTCAGGCGGCGTGTCGCGCCGCGAGCGGGACGACGGTCGCGCCCTGAAAGTCCACGGCGAGCATGAGCGCGCGCCACGGCGTTTCCGACTCGGCATCGACAAGTTCGGCCGCGATCAGGCGCTGGGCCGGGTCGCTCGCCAAAACCAGGATAGACGGCCCGGCGCCGGAGACGACGGCGGCGAAGCCCTGAGCGCGCAGCAGGGTGATGAGCCGGTTCGTCTCGGGCATGGCCGTGGCGCGATAGTCCTGGTGCAGCTTGTCTTCCGTCGCGGCGAGCAGCAGCTCGGGGCTCTGGATCAGCGCCGCAATGAGCAGTGCCGAGCGTGACAGGTTGAAGACAGCATCGGCATGGGGCACCGATTCCGGCTGCAGGCTGCGGGCCAGCGCCGTGGACATGGCGTGTTCGGGCACGAACACCAACGGCTTCACGCCGCGGTGCACCATGAGTTTTTTGTGACGCGGGCCGTCCGGGGTGGTCCAGGCAATGGTGAGCCCGCCGAAGAGCGCCGGGGCGACGTTGTCGGGGTGCCCTTCCAGCTCGGTCGCCAGCACCAGCAACGCTTCGGAGTCGATGTCGACGATGCCCTCGAGCAGCCCTTTCGCGGCCATGATTCCCGAGACGATGGCCGCCCCGGAGGATCCGAGGCCGCGACCGTGCGGGATCACGTTGTGCGCGACGATGTCGAGGCCCGGCATGACCTGGTCGTAGGCGGCGAAGGTGTGCGCTATGGCGCGCACGACGAGGTTGGTTTCATCGGTCGGCACCTCGTTCTCGCCGACGCCGTGCACCTCGACGAAGACGCCGGGTTCGCTGCGCACCGTCACCTCGAGATGGTCGTACTTGGCCAGGGCCAGCCCGAGGGTGTCAAAGCCCGGGCCGAGGTTGGCGGTGGTGGCGGGAACCTGCACCGACACCGCGCGACCGGTCAGGTCGTTCGCTGTTGCGGCGGCGGTCATGCTTTGGCCAGGCCGAGCACCCCGGCGATTTCGGCGGTGTCGACGGGCACGATCGTGGGAGTCACGTCGGAGCCGTCGGCGGTGCGCAACGCCCAGCCGGGGTCTTTGAGCCCATGACCGGTGACGGTGATGACGACCGTCGAGCCGGCCGGGATCTGACCGGCTTCGGCGCGTTCCAGCAGGCCGGCGACGCCGATCGCGGAGGCGGGCTCCACGAAGATGCCCACCTCGGCGGAGAGGATACGGTGCGCCGCCAGGATCTTTTCGTCGGTGATCGAGCCGAAGTAGCCGTTGCTGTCGGCGTGCGCGATCAGGGCGAGGTCCCACGATGCCGGGTTGCCGATACGGATGGCACTGGCGATGGTGTCGGGGTTGTCGACCCGGTGTCCCAGCACGATCGGCGCACTGCCGGCGGCCTGGAACCCGAACATGCGGGGAAGCCGAGTCGTGGCGCCGCGGTCGAGTTCTTCCCGGTAACCGCGGTGGTAGGCGGTGTAGTTTCCGGCGTTGCCGACCGGGATGAACTGAAAGTCCGGGGCATCGCCGAGGGTCTCGACGATCTCGAACGCGGCGGTCTTCTGGCCTTCGATGCGGTCGGGATTCACGGAGTTGACCAGATGCACGGGGTAGTTGGCGGACAGGTCACGGGCGATGTCGAGGCAGTCGTCGAAGTTGCCCTGCACCTGCAGCAGCTGCGCATTATGAGCGACGGCCTGACTGAGTTTGCCCATGGCGATCTTGCCCTCGGGCACGAGCACCGCGGCCGTGATGCCGGCATGGGCGGCGTAGGCGGCGGCCGAGGCCGACGTGTTGCCGGTGGAGGCGCAGATGACCGCTTTCGCACCGGCTTCCATGGCCTTGGACATGGCCATGGTCATGCCGCGGTCCTTGAACGAGCCCGTGGGGTTCATGCCCTCGAATTTGATCCACACCTTCGCGCCGGTGCGCTGGGAGAGCGCGGGGGCGGCGATCAGCGGCGTGCCGCCTTCACCGAGGGTGATGATGGGCGTGGCGTCCGTGATGTTGAGACGGTCGGCGTATTCGCGCAGCACGCCTTTCCACTGCCGTGACTGCACACGCTGCTGGGACTGCACAGACTGGTTCGACATCAGACTCCTTCAACTCTCAAAACGGATGTAACGCTCGTGACGACGGTGTTGGACTCGAGATCTGCCACGGTAGCCGCCAGAGCGGCCTCCGGGGCCTCGTGTGTTCCAATGACTAGGGTAGTCGTGGCCGAGACGGCAGCGTGACTGGCGGTGCCGGGAAGTGCCGGTGTCATCGACTGCTCGACGAGGGCGAGCGACACGTCATGGTCGCTGAAAACCTGGGCGATCGTGGCCAGCACGCCGGGGGCATCCGTCACCTCGAGGGTGACGACGTACGCGGTGATGACCCGGTCGATGGGCAGGATGGGCAGCGACGCATGGCTGCTGGCGGCGAATCCGGGGCCGCCGGCCACATGCCGGCGGGCGATGGAGACGAGGTCGCCGAGCACGGCCGAGGCAGTCTCCACTCCCCCGGCGCCGGCGCCGTAGAACATCAGGCTTCCGGCGGATTCGGCTTCGACGAACACGGCGTTGTTGGCGCCGTGCACGGAGGCGAGCGGGTGGCTGCGGTGCACCATCGCGGGGTAGACGCGAGCCGAGACGCCTTCCTCGCCGGAGCTGTCCGTGATGCGCTCGCAGATGGCGAGCAGCTTCACGACGTAGCCGGACTTGCGGGCCGATTCGATCTGCTGCAGAGTCACCCCGGTGATGCCTTCGCGGTAAACGGATGCGAGGGGCACCGGCGTGTGAAAGGCGAGGCTGGCCAGAATGGCCGCCTTCTGGGCCGCGTCGTGGCCGCCCACGTCGGCGGTCGGGTCGGCTTCGGCGTAGCCCAGCTCCGTTGCCATCGCCAGGGCCTCGTTCATGGAATCGCCCTCGGTGTCCATCCGGTCGAGGATGAAGTTGGTGGTGCCGTTCACGATGCCGAGGATGCGTTTCACCCGGTCGCCCGCGAGGCTGTCACGCAACGGTCGCACGATGGGGATGGCGCCGGCGACGGCGGCTTCGTAGTTGAGCTGCGCACCGACCTGGTCGGCGGCGGCGAAGAGCTCGGCGCCGTGTTCGGCCAGCAGCGCCTTGTTCGCGGTCACGACATCGGCGCCGGAATTGATGGCCAGCAGAATATGGCTGCGTGCCGGTTCGATGCCGCCCATCAGTTCAATGACGATGTCGGCACCCAGAATGAGGGATTCGGCATCGGTGGTGAACAGTTCGGTCGGCAGGTCGGCGCTGCGTTCCGCGGTGACGTCACGCACGGCGATGCCGACCAGTTCCAGGCTGGCTCCCACCCGGCTGGCCATTTCGTCGGCCTGCTCCAGGAGCAGTCGGGCGACCTGGGCACCGACGGTGCCGCCGCCGAGCAGGGCGACGCGCAGGTTGCGGTATTCGATCATCGGGTGGTGTCCTTCATGTCGCTGGGCTGTCGGGCTGACGCGGCCGGTCGGGTGGTGCGGGTCTCGGCCACGCCGGTGTCACGGTCGAGGAGGTCGGCGGTGGTTTCGCCGCGAATGAGCAGTCGGGCGCCGGCCTGCCGCACCGCCACAACGGGCGCGCGGCCGAGGTAGTTGTAGTTGTTGGACAGCGACCAGCAGTAGGCGCCGGTCGCGGGAACGGCAACGAGGTCGCCGGGGGTCACGTCTCCGGGCAGATAGTCCGCGTTCACGACGATATCGCCGCTTTCGCAGTGCTTGCCGGCGATACGCACGAGTGCGGGCTCGGTGTCGGAGGTGCGGTTCGCCAGGCGCACGGCGTAGTCGGCGCCGTACAGGGCGGGGCGAACGTTGTCGCTCATACCGCCGTCGACGCTCACGTACAGCCGGGTGGCAGTACCGGCCTCTCGGGTGACCTCGACGGCTTTGGTCGTGCCGACGGAGTACAGGGTGAGACCGGCCGGTCCGATGATGAAGCGCCCCGGCTCGAACGCGACGCGGGGCAGCGGGATGCCGCGGGCCGCGCATTCCGAGGCGACGATGTCGGCCAGCCGGCTGGCCAGCTCACCGATCGGGGTGGGCGTGTCGGTGTCGGTGTAGGCGATGCCGAAGCCGCCCCCGAGGTTGAGTTCGGGTACCGGCCCGCTCTCGAGCAGGGCGGCATGTACGGCAAGCAACCGGGAAGCGGATTCGGCGAAGCCGTCGGCGCCGAAGATCTGCGAGCCGATATGGCAGTGCAACCCCAGAAAACGCAGCGCGGGTTCGGCGCGGATGGCCGCGACCAGGCCGGGGGCGTCGTCGAGGGTGATGCCGAATTTCTGGTCTTCGTGACTGGTGGCCAGAAACTCGTGGGTGTGCGCGTGCACGCCGCTGTTCACGCGCAGGCGCACGGCCTGTACTCGGCCGTGCCGGGTGGCGGCTGCGGCGACGCGGTCAATTTCGATGGCGCTGTCGATCACGATGGCGCCGAGGCCGATGCGGGTGGCTTCGTCGATTTCGGGGATGGATTTGTTGTTGCCGTGAAACCCGAGCCGGCCGGGTTCGACGCCGGCGGCGAGGGCCACGGCCAGTTCGCCACCGCTGCAGATGTCGATGTTGAGCCCGGCATCGGCCATCCAGCGGGCCACCTGCGTCGACAGAAAGGCCTTGGCGGCGTAATAGACGCCGACGGTGGTTCCCACACGAGCGAACTCGCGCTCGAAAACGCTGCGCAGTTCGGCGGCTCGGGCGCAGGCATCCGCCTCGTCGATGACGTAGAGCGGTGTGCCGAACTCGCTCGCGAGGTCGGTGGCGCTGAGCCCGCCGATCATCAACTCACCGGCCGCGTTGCGGGCAGTGCTGGCGGGCCAGAGGTTCGCGGAGAGTGCGTTGGCGTCGTCGGGCTGTCGCAGCCAGTCGGGGGCAAGCGGGTTAGAGGCGGGGAAGGAAGGGGGCACGGGTGGTTACCTCACGAGAGTCGAGTGGATGTCTCAGCGAGCGAACCCGGATTGGTCCCTGAAGCCGGTGGCGCCTGCCGCGGGCAGCCGGACGCCGCACGAACTGGGGCTGTGTGGGCGAACCGGATACGGCGTTGTCTACACAAATTCTAGCGAACCCGGGTGTGGGCGGCGAATTAGTTGGCGCAGGTACCCAGGGTGGTGAGTGACTGCGAGCCAGGCGTTAGCGTGCTTGACTCCAGCGTAATGCGCGCCCGCTCCGGGGTCACATCGACGCCGGTGGCGTCAACGCCTTCCGGCAGGTATTCGGCGATGCAGGCACCCAGCGAATTCTGGCTGTCGAGCACGAAGTCGACCACGCCTGACACGTCGAGGGTGCCGACGTCGGTGGTGAGCTCGGTCGTGGTCGGGGTGAAAACGATGGTGTCTCCGGCTGCGGTCGCCTGCACGGTGGCGACATACCCCACCGAAAAACCGGCCACGTTGATGGTGCCGCTGTAGCTGGCGTCTCCGTCGCCGAGGGTGAGCTCGGCGGGCGGGACGGTACTCGTCTTGGCGAGCAGGGCGTTGAGCGCGGCCGGGGTGAAATCGAGGGTGGCTTCAACATTCCCGATGGTGACGGCGGTGTTGGTGGGAACCCGGCTCGCCGTGACGTGAACGGCTGCCGGAACACCGTCGACGAGCAGGTTCGGCGCATCCAGTTCGATCTGTTCGAAGCTTCCGGCGATGAACTGGGCGATCACGCTGGTGCCGCCGATGGCGACGCTCACATCGCCGGTGACCGAGTCCGGCAGGGACTCGGCGATCTGTTTCTCGGCCTGACCCTGGGCGAAGGCCCGGGCCCCGGCGTCGACGATGAAGTACGCGCCGACGAGCAGCAGGATCAGCACGCCGAAGATGATCAGGCCGGCGCGGCGACCCGGGCGTTTCTTGCCGCGACGGGGTTCGCGGGGAGCGTCGGTCTGCAGTGTCATGCCTACATCCTTTCCGGAGCCGCCACGCCGAGCAGGCCCAGGCCGTTGCGGATCACCTGGCCGGTGGCGTCGTTGAGCCAGAGCCGGGTGCGGTGCAGGTCGGTGATGGGGTCCTCGCCGAGCGGAATGACCCGGCAGCTGTCGTACCAGCGGTGGTAGTAGCCGGCGACCTCCTCGATGTAGCGGGCCACGCGGTGCGGTTCCCGCAATTCGGCGGCCTGAGCGACGATGCGCGGGTATTCCTGCAGCACACCCAGCAGCGCCGATTCGCTGTCGTGCACGAGAAGTTCCGGGGCGAAAACGCTGCGGTCCACGCCCGATGCTGCGGCATTGCGAGCCACGGCAGAGGTGCGGGCGTGGGCGTACTGCACGTAGAAGACAGGGTTGTCGTTGGTCTTCTTGCCGAGCAGGTCAAGGTCGATGTCGAGCTGAGAGTCGCTCGACGAGCGCACCAGGGCGTACCGGCCGGCGTCAACGCCGACGGCGTCGACGAGGTCGTCGAGGGTGACGATGGTGCCGGCACGCTTGGACATGCGCACGGGTTCGCCGTCTTTGAGCAGGTTGACCATCTGACCGATCAGAATCTGCAGGTTGACGCCCGGCACGTCGCCGAAGGCCGACACCATGGCCATCATGCGGCCGACATAGCCGTGGTGGTCGGCGCCGAGCATGATCAGGTTCTGGTCAAAGCCGCGTTCGCGCTTGTCGAGGTAATAGCCGAGGTCACCGGAGATGTAGGCGGGTTCACCGTTGGAACGGATGATGACCCGGTCCCGGTCGTCGCCGAACGTGGTGGTGCGCAACCAGATGGCGCCATCGGCTTCGAAAATATGGCCCAGATCGCGCAACCGGTCAATGGCACGGGTGACGGCACCGGACTCATGCAGGGAATCTTCGTGAAAGTACACGTCGAAGTCCACGCCGAAGCCGTGCAGCTTGTTCTTGATTTCGGTGAACATCAAGTCGACGCCGATGGAGCGGAAGACTTCCTGCTGGTCGTCGCGGGGCAGGGCGGCAATGTCACCGTCGTATCCGGCGACCACGTTCGCGGCGATGTCGCCGATGTAGGCGCCGCCGTAGCCGTCTTCGGGGGTGGGCTCGCCCAGGTAGCTGGCGAGCACACTGCGCGCAAAGCGGTCGATCTGTGAGCCGTGGTCGTTGAAGTAGTACTCGCGGGTGACGTCGGCGCCCTGAGCCTGCAGCACACGCGCGAGACTGTCGCCCACGGCGGCCCAACGCACGCCACCCATGTGGATGGGGCCGGTGGGGTTGGCCGAGACGAATTCAAGGTTGATCTTGATGCCGGTGTAGAGACCCCCGGTGCCGTAGGCGTCAGCGGCGGTCACGATGGTCTGTGCGAGGGCGCCGGCAGCGGCGGCTTCGAGACGAATATTGATGAAGCCCGGCCCGGCGACCTCGACGGAGGCCACGTCGGGCAGGGCTTCGAGGCCGCTGGCCAGTTCGGTCGCGATATCGCGCGGGGCGGCGCCGAGCGGCTTCGCGATCTTCAGGGCGATGCTGGATGCCCAGTCGCCGTGGTCGCGGTTTCGCGGGCGGTCAAGCACCACATCGGCGACGGTCAGGCCGAGTTCAGGCGTGTCGGCGTCGCCGGCGCGGCGGCGCTCGCTGACCTGGTTGATGAGGTCAAAGAGGGACTGGGAGAGTTCGGCGGGAGTCACGTCGGCCAATCTTACCGGGCGAGCACTGTTCGTGCCCTGTTCGCAAGCTGTCGGTGCCCTGTTGATAAAGTGGGGCCGTGATGTACTCTCGTGTCTTCCCGGCCCCCGTTCGTTCCCGTCGACTGCGATCGGGCCTCCTTCTGGCCGGCGCGGCGGCGGCTGTTCTGGTGCTCAGCGCGTGCTCGGCCGAGGCTGAGCCGACCAGTTCGGCCTCGCCCTCAGCCGGGGCGAGTGAGACGCCGGTTGCGGAGCCCACGGCCACTCCGACACCCACGCCGACGGCGTCGGGTACTCCCCTGGCCCTGAGCTGCACCGACGTGCTGTCGGCCGAAGACCTGTACGCGTTCAACCCGAACTTCGGCACGGCTCCCGCCTATTCACCGGAAGCCGGCAGCGCGGCGGAGACCGCGGTGGAGTTCGCGGGTCTGGCCTGCGGCTGGATGAACCAGTCCAGCAACGAGATCATCGAGATTTCGGTCGTGGCGCCCAATGAGGTGCTCATGAATCAGGCCAAGGATGCGGCCATTGAGCAGAGCAACCCGGTGCCCACCTACGGCAATGCGCCCGCCATCGAAGGGTTCTTCACCGCCGCCGCCGGCCCTGGGGAAGCGCAGGTGTTCACCGACACGTACTGGGTCGTGGCACACTCCGCAGTCTTCTTCGAGCCGGGTGATGCGCAGGGCCTACTCGGGACGGTGGTATCTCGCCTGCCGTAAGCTGGTAGTGTTGGAGATTCCTGAGCCCCCATAGCTCAGGGGATAGAGCACTGCCCTCCGGAGGCAGGGGCGGCAGTTCGAATCTGCCTGGGGGCACACTTCTCACGTGACACGCTAGTTCGGACTTCTGACGCCCAGTTCGGACAAGCCGCAGCCTCAGTCCTCTGTTATGGGCAGCTGGCCACAGTCTTAACGGCTGGCGCGACGGCTCTGCTCCGTTGCCAGGGCGGGTTGTTGTGCGTCGGCAAGCCCGCGCAAGGAACGTCATGCGGGCTGGTTTGCCCAAAACACCGTCGGGGCTTTGCGCACGCACCGCGTTCCGTGCACCCAGTCCAGCGTGCTGCCGGAGCCGGAGTCCGAAGCACCCCAGATGAAACCGGTCAGTCGGATCTGAACTTACACCGTGCCTAAGTCATCTTCATCGCTAGGGTCAGCGCTCACGCGGACGCACCCGCGACACCCAAATCACTCAGCCGCAACTCGACCCCATCAAGCTCAACCCGGTTCTACCCATCTGGACGAGCCAACCATCGTTGCCTGACCCGAAAACCAGGAGCGACTCCGCCGCGAGGCTCATCGCCGTCGCTCGCGCGTCACCGCTCACGAACCTGTAAGACTTCACCTTCGTACACTTTTCAACCGCCGTGCTCACGCCGAAAGCCGTGAACTTGGTCAGGTAATACGTCTCGCCACTCACCGGGTCACTCACCTGCTTTCTGAGTGACTCGAACGGAATCTGACGCCCGACCCAGGTCAGAAGGAAACGATGACCGGGCAACTCGAACGGAGTGCACTGCCTGGAAATTCCCCGGTTCGGTCGGTACGGTAACGAAGCAACGAACGCCCGGTGGGCGCCGTGACCGAATGGAACAATAATGACAGGCACCACGCTGGCACCAGTTATACACACGGCGTGGCAGATGAAATCGCAGATAACCAGGTCGCGCATGCTGCAGGCCGGCAAAGCCGCAATAGCCGTCGGCATTTCATGGTCAATCGCTCCGTACTTGCCCGGGGTCGCCGACAACTACCCCTACTACGCACCTCTCGGCGCCCTGGTGAGCATGTATCCCACGCTCATGGGTTCGTTTCGGAATGCTCTGCAGACTCTCGGCAGTCTCGCAGTCGGAATTGTGCTCGCCGCGGCTGTTCTCGTCTTCAGCCAGCCGAACGTGGTGACGATTTCGCTCGCCGTCGGCATCGGCGCGCTGATCGCCGCGACAGGGTGGTTCGGCAACAACCGCGAATACATACCCGTGACGGTCTTGTTCGTGCTGATCGTGGGTGGGCCCGACGCCAACTCTTACTCCACCGGCTATGCCGTGCAAATCAGCCTCGGCATCGTCATCGGGCTCTTGATCAACATGTTGGTCTTTCCCGCGCTGAACCTCAATGCCGTGGACCAGAAGCTCTCGAACTATCGCTCGGCGCTGGCCGATCACCTATCCGAGGTCGCCGAAGTCGTGGCCGTGAACTGGCCACCGGAGCGGGATGGCTGGGCGTCGCGCCATAACTTGCTCGTCAACCTTTCCAGCGGGCTGCGAACTGCGCTGCAGCAGGCCGACGAAAGCCGCAAAGTCAATCCGCGGGCTCGAATCCACCGCCGCCGAGACCTGAGCGCCGACTACGAGGACCTTGCTGCGCTCGAAACCATCGCCGCTCATGTCAGGGATCTCACGGAGGTACTGGCCGGGGCAGTGTGGGGCACCCCGATCAAGGTGCAACTGAGAGAGGAATTGCGCCCGTCGGTGAGCCTGGCGATTGACGCGCTGGCTGCGGCGCTGCGTGATTGGGATTCGGGAAATAAGGATCTGACGGCGCACTCCGCTGCCGCGGATGCGCTTGCGTCCCTCATGGCCGAGCTTGACGACATAAAGGACTCCACTCCGGCGACATCGATGGGGGCCGCGATATCCATCGCGATGGATATCGCCCGGGCGCTCGCAGCCCTACTCTCCCGCCTCGAAGGTCCGGCGACTGATGACTAGTCACGATGCCCTGACGCCAGGGCATTTTGACTTTCGCATCGTTCCTTGGCTAAATTCAGTTGAAGCATTTGTTGCCCCAGACCCCGGTCGCGTCGCTGTTTCTCATCACGCTAAGGGAACATTATGTGAATATTTTCGTCCTCGTCGTCATCGTCGCCGTTATCCTGCTGCTGGTCGGTGGTTTCGTTCAGGCCTTGCAGTTCCTGCTCTGGGTAGGCGCCGTCCTCCTGATCATTGCAGTCATCGCATGGGCTGTCCGCAGTATGTCGGGACGCAACCGCTGACTCGTATGACCGACAAGGTCGAGCGGGAGGACGATGCGGCTGAAACCCAGGTGGACGACGGGGCGCGGCGATCGGTCCCGTCGGACACGTTGGAGTATTCGGTCCTGAAGGGCCGCTACCGGATCACGGATTTCATTGCCCGGGGCGGTATGGCTTCCGTGTATCGCGCGAGGGATGAGTTGCTCCAGCGCGACGTCGCCGTGAAGTTGTTCCCGGCGATCGATGGCGAGGCGACTGCCGATCGCCAGAGCAACGAACTGCGCATCCTTGCCAGCCTCAACCATCCCAATTTGGTGGCACTCTTCGATGCCGGCGTGGAACGGTTCGTCGACCCTGCGCAGTGCCGGATGTACCTGGTGATGGAGCTTCTCACCGGTGACACGTTGCGCGCCAAACTGCGAGCAGGCAGAATATCCTCGCGGGAGGCGGCCGAGATCGGGTCCGATCTGGCCGAGGCGCTTGAATATGTCCACGAGCAGGGCGTAGTGCATCACGACGTGAAGCCTTCCAATATCTTGATGGTGGTCTACCCGGGCAGCGATCGCACATCGCGAGCGAAACTCTCGGACTTCGGTGTGGCATCGACGCGGGCGAGCGCCCAGGAAGCATGGGAAACCTCGACGGGCGGCACTGCGCCGTACCTCAGCCCGGAGCAAATTCGCGGGGATATGGTCGGTGCGGCCAGCGACATCTATTCGCTTGGATTGGTGCTCATAGAGTGCTTCTCCGGCCACCTTGAATTCCCGGGACAGTCCTTTTCCGCCGCGCTCGCCCGGCTCGGACGTGAGCCCGAGATTCCCAGCCATGTGCCCACCGTCTGGCGTCATCTCCTGTCATCGATGACGGCTGGAAACCCGGCAGATCGACCTCTTATCCACGATATTGTGTTGACTCTTCGCGAGGAGGCACGATCGGATGCGCCGCGTCACCGTCTGCTCGAGAGCTCGATCATGGCTCCCAACGAAACGGACCGCTTGGCTGAGGTGCGACGATACCGGATCCTCGACACCCCACCCGACGGTGCTTTTGATCGGATCACCGCGCTGGCGGCGCATGCCTTCTCCGTGCCGATCGCCATTGTCAGCATCGTGGATTACGACCGGATCTGGTTCAAGTCCCACCCTGGACTTGACATCGACGAGATTGGCCGCGACGCCGGACTGTGCGCCTCGGCGATTCTGCACGACAAACCGTGGGTCGTCGAGGACGCACGAATCGATCCGCGCGCACTGGCCAACCCCCTCGTTGTCGGTGAGCTGGGCGTGCAGTTTTATGCCGGTGTACCGCTGCACACCGCGTCCGGACACAACCTTGGCACCTTGTGCGTGTTGGACTACGTGCCGCGCGCAGCGACGCCAGCGCAAATGGCAACACTCAACGACTTGGCCGCGCTCGTGATCGGTGAACTCGAGTTGCGTTTGGAAAGCCGTCACCTGTCCACGGAAACCGATCAAGGACAGAGACGAACTATCTCCTAAGGCGACAGAAACGACCTCAGGCCGTGGAAAGTGTCAAGCCCCGGATTGTGTGGAGGCTCGGTTAGTCCCGTTCTCGTGGGTAGAAGTCCGGTGCGAGATCCTGTGAGGGCATGCGACCGGAGAACCCCGGCTATCGGACCACTCGATGCCGCCGGTAGGCCACCTGTGAGCGGCGAGTACCGGGGTCGCCCCCGGCGCGTCTCGGGTTGGCAGCGGGCATCAACCGAGGCGCAGTAGCGGTTCGCGGTTCAGGTCAGCTCGGAGATCTCGAAGACATGACCGTCCAGGTCCCGAAAGAAAGCCCGGATCTCACCACCGCAATCAAGTGGCGTGGTCAGGAACTCGGCTCCTCCCTTGCTGAGGAACTCGAAGGCGCTCTGACAGTCGCCCACCCGGAAGACAATCTCAGCGCTGACCCGATCGGGATCGTTGGGCGCCGCCAGGGTTACGGTCGGCTAGTCCGACGTTGGCTCGCTACCGGTGGCGAGCAGCAGCCAGTTCCCCATTAGATCCAGCACTACAGATGTGCCGCCTCACTCTCCGAACACCGAGGCGCCCAGGACATCGACATACCAGTCACGACTGGCTGCCGCATCGGCCACGACCAGCATGTGCGCCAGTGCTTCCGCCTCGAACCGATCCATGTTGTGCACACTACGCGGAGAGGTTACGTTTCGGTGGTCTCGATCGGACTCTGGGCCTCGTTCGCCCCGTCAGCCCGCCAGCCCGCCAGCCCGCCAGCCCGCCAGCCCGCCAGCCCGCCAGCCCGCCAGGAGCCACCAGTGTTGCGTATGGCCGGAAGGTCGGTGCTTGCGCTGGTCGGGCCGGCCCAATACTTGGCACCAATAATGGAGGCCGCGCGCTGAAGCTGGTCTGCGCGGAGAGAACTCTCCGGATCGGCGCGGACGTCCTAAAACCCATTTGGCTCAACGCACCTGAAGCGGCCGCAAGCCGGACGTCAACTGCGACGTATCCGTCCAACTGGCTCTTACTAGAACTGCTGTTCGGACGTCGTGACCGAATATGGCCAAATACCCTAGGATCGCAGCCAAAGACGAAGAGGTGCGTATGGCGGATCATGGCAAGTCACTGGAGCAGCTACTCACCCTGAGCACCGAACAGCTCGACGAACGCCGCGGCATGGACGACAACCTTTCAGCGGTTCGCGAGGTCGAACATTTTTCATACTTCGCGCGACGCAAGCACGCCGACCAGGCGGGTGAATCACTTGCGGCGCAGGGGTTCCGTGTTGAGATTGGCCGACGCGGTCTAAAGACGATCCTGATCGCCAGGCGAGATGAAGACGTTTTGCCGGCGACGGTTGAGGCGACAGTCCGAGCTGTATTCGCGACCGTGGCGAATACCCGAGGCGACTCCGACGGTTGGGGCGGCACCGTCCA
>JAWOHA010000021.1:0-3445 GCA_046496385.1 Cryobacterium sp.
GCGCCTCGACCGGCGGGAACCCGCCCCGCCTCGCCCCGCCGGAGCCCCGCCCCGCCGGTCGAGGCCGAGCTTGCGAGGATCGAGACCCCGCAAGACGACCTTCAAACTTGTCGCAAGCCTGAGAACCGCGTTGCGAGGCCTCGATCGCTCCTCCGTCGCGCCTCGACCAGCGGAACCGCCCCGCCCCACCCCGCCGGTCGAGGCCGAGCCTGCGAGGATCGAGACCCCGCACGCCGACCTACAGACCGTGTGACGGAGGTCTCGAGCGGCGGGGCGGTTAGGCTGCCGCGGCGCGCAGGCGGTAGCCCACGCCGCGCACGGTTTCGACGCGGTCGGTGCCCGCGGCGTTGCGCCCGATCTTGCGGCGCACATTAGCCACGTGCACCTCGAGGGAACGTTTATCGGCATCCGTCACCAGCCCGCTCATGGCGTAGCGCCCGCCGCGCAGCTTGAGCACGAGCTCCGCTTTGGTGTGCACCCGGTCTGCGGACTGAAACAAGGTCGCGAGCAGGTCGAATTCGCTGCGGGTCAAATCGACCGGCTCGTGGTCCACCTCCACGAGGCGCCGTTCCCTGTTGAGGCGCAGACCCGCTCGCGCCACCCAGCCCTGCGCTGACAGGGCGGCATCGGCCAGGGGCGTGACGGCGACCACCGGCTCGGGCGTGCCGGCAGGCGCAGCAGCCGGCGTATTCCGTCGCAGGACCGCGTCGATGCGGGCCCGCAGCTCGCCGCTGCGAAACGGTTTGGCCACGAAGTCATCCGCGCCGGCGCGGAGGCCCTGCACGACGTCGATTTCGTCGAAGTGGGCGGAGATCATGATGATGCTGCGCTCGGTGAGCAGGCGAATCCGCCGCAGCGTTTCGAAACCGTCGATGCCGGGCAGGGTCACGTCGAGGGTGATCAGCGACGGGTTGAACTCGCGCACCAACTCGATACCGTGCGCTCCGGTGCTCGCCGCGTGCACCAGAAAACCCGCCTCGATGAGAATCGACTCCAGTACTTCGCGAACATCCGGGTCGTCTTCGACAACAACGGCGATGCGGTCAGTCTCCACGGTGCCCCCACTTCGGTGTGCTTCTGGCAACTCTACCGACCGGTCGGAGCATCGGCATCCGTTCGAGACGGGATCAGCGGCAGGGTCAGCTCGAAGCGGCTGCCGGTGCTCGATGACGCGGCCAGGCGCAGGTCGCCGCCGTGTCGGCGCGCGATGTCGCGGCTGATGCCCAGCCCCAGTCCGGTGCCGGCCTGGGTCGATCGGCGTGCGTGCTCGGTGCGGTAGTACGGTTCGAACACCCGTGCGCCCTCGACGGCGGCGATTCCGACTCCGGTGTCAGTGACCGCGAACGTGACGGCAGCGGCATCACGCGTCTGCGTGACGGTCACCGTGCCCCCCGCCCGGTTGTACTTGATGGCATTGGTGAAGAGGTTGTCGAACACCTGCCGGATGCGGTGGGGGTCGCCTGTCGTGCAGACCGGCGCGAGTTGCGTCACGTCAAATGTGACGCCACCGGCATCCGCCGCGGCTCGGCTCGCCGCCAGGGAGGTGTCGATGATCGCCCGCACGTCGACGGGTTGACGGCGCAACGCGAGCGGCGCGGTTTCGGTGCTGCGGGCGACCAGCAGATCGGCGAGAATCGTCTCCATCTGCTCGGCGTTGCGCACGATGACGGATGCCCGCCGCTCCACCGTCTCAGGTTGCCCGCTGCTGCGCCCCAGAAGTTCGGCATTGCCGAGAATCGAGGTGAGCGGGGTGCGCAGTTCATGGGTGACGGCCTCGACCAGGTCGTCCCGCGCCTGCACGGCACGCTCGGTCAGCAGCGTCTGCACGGCCAGTTCCGCCCGTTTGCGGCGCATGCGCACACCCGACACCCCGGCCGCGAGCGCCAGAATGATCAGGATCAGCGGGTAGGCCACCAGCCGGGTGAAGTCGAAGGAATCGGTGTCGGCGTAGCCCGTGAAGAAGCTCTGCGGGCTCGTCGCCGCAATAAGGACCAGACACACGGCAAATCCCCACGGGCCGAACGTGTAGGCGATCCAGATGATCGGCAGAATCAGAAGCAACCCGCCGCCGGAATGCAGGGTGTCGTCGGCCAGCACGGCCAGGCGCACCCCCACGATGTCCAGCAGCGGCAGCACGAGCGAGAACCGTTGAAACTCGGTGCGGTGACGCCAGAGCAGGGTCGCCACCGTGACGAGCGTGATCAAGCCGGCACCGGATGCGAACAGCACCGCGTCGAGGCTGTCCCCACGACTGATCACGAGGGCCGTGCCCACCACCAGCAGCGCCGCGAACACGACCACCTGAAATTCCAGCAGGGACCGCGCGTACCCCTCATAGTGTCGCGTCATGGCCGTTGCCCCCTTGATCTCAGCCTAATGACCGCGCATGAGCAGAACTGGCCAATTCTTGCGGGTTCTCGGGTGATTTCTGCCGTCAATCCTGAGAAACAGCGAGGAAGCTGGTCACGACACGACACGAAACCACCCGGCTTCAAACCACACGGCTCCACCGAATAGATCGGTATTGCTCATGAACCAGACACTCGTCCGTCGCTCTCGCCCGCGTCACGGCCTCAGTCAGACCCTGAGCCCGACGCCCGGTCGAACCCTGTTGCGGGCGACGGTCGCGCAGTTTCTTCGCCCGGCATCCGTTGCCGCAGGTCACACTGCGGCGCCGGTCAGCACCCGCATCGCGGTCGGAAACCTGCCGTGTGACGTGGCCTTCAGCCCGAACAGTGGCACCGCGTATGTGCTCAACACGGTGACGCAGAGCATCTCGGTCATTGATGTGGTCGCCGGCGTGGTGACTGGCACCATGGTGCTGCGCGAGCATCCCCGAACGATTGCGGTCAGTCGGTGCGGCACAATCGCCTATGTGACCGAACCGAACCGGAACAGCGTGGCTGTGATCAGCCTCGCGACCGGTGCCCTGCTGGAGCCGATTGCTGTGGGCCGGTTTCCGCACACGGTGACGCTCAGTCCATCGGGCAGCATCGCCTACGTGTCGAATTCCGGCGACAACACCGTGTCGGTCGTCGATGTGGCCGCCCATCGGGTGATCGGGGTCGCCATTTCGGTGGGTGAGGAGCCTCACGATGTGGCTTTCAGCCCCGACGGCACGCTTGCCTATGTTTCCAATTTTCGTGAGGGAACGGTGTCGGTCATCGATGTGGGTGCCAGACGGGTCAGCAGCTCCATGGTGTTGGAGGGCGAGTGTGCGAGCGGGATCGCTTTCACGAGCGACGGCGCCAAAGCGTATGTCGCGCACAACCGCGACAACGTGTCGGTCATCACCGTCGCGTCGGGCACGGTCGACGCCGTGATCACGGTCGGCAGCGGCGCCTGCGGAATCGCCGGCGGGGCTGACGGCGGCACGGTCTTCGTGACCAATCAGAACGACGGCACGGTCTCGGTGATCGACGTCGCCACCGACACCATCAGCGCC
>JAWOHA010000152.1:0-5374 GCA_046496385.1 Cryobacterium sp.
CACCTGGCTCATCGCCATTGCCGGCTCGCTCGTGGTGCTGGTCATCTACGGCGCGGTGACGAGTCGCACGAAGGTCTGATCTGCGGCGAGACCGACCAGGGGCGGGGCACCAGGGGCGGGGGCGCCGGGTCCGCCCGGACAGGATGCGTGTGGGAACGGGATCTTTGGCCGATGTTCCCTCGGCCGCTTCCGATCTTGCTTGGGTACTCTGATCGGGTGCAGCCAGGCACGCCCCGAAATCCAGACAGCACCAACACAAAGCTGAGGACTCAATGACCACAAGCATCGACATCGGTATTCCCGACGCCCAACTCCGCGACATCGTGCAGGGCCTGTCCCGGGTTCTGGCCGACTCGTACACGCTGTACCTGAAGACCCACAACTACCACTGGAATGTGGTGGGACCGATGTTCCATTCACTCCACACGATGTTCGAAGACGAATACACCGAGCTGGCCCTGGCCGTCGACGACATCGCCGAACGCATCCGGGCGCTGGGTGCAGCAGCGCCGGCCACCTACCGCGAGTTCTCCGCGCTCTCGGTCATTGAAGAAGAAACCGATCTGCCTGACGCCGGTGAGATGATTCGCCGCCTCGTCGGCGCGCACGAAGCGACCGCGCGCACCATCCGCGGGGTTCTGCCGATTGCCGAGGGTGCTCCCGACCAGGTGTCCACCGATCTGCTCGTGCGCCGCCTCCACGCCCACGAGAAGACCGCGTGGATGCTGCGCAGCATGATCGCCGCACCACGCTCAGCCTGACGGTCCCGTGCACGAACCCGCGGTGACCGGAGACTCCGGTCGGCCATGCTCGGAAGCGGGATGGACGGTCGCCCCGGGTCGCCCCGGGTCGCCCCGGGTCGTGCCTCGGCTCAGGCTCATGCCTGGGTCAGGTGTTGACTTTCGGGCGCGCGCTGTCGGTGGACGGTGCGACCGGCACGGCGATGGCGCCCGAGTCGGGGGAGGGATCTGCCCAGCGCGAGATCGGGCGCGGCGACCAGGGCAGAGCCAGCGGTTCTGCCGCACCGGTGACCGCAGCCACCGGGGTGGAAGCGGAGTCCCGGTCGCTGTGCGCACTCATTCCGGGTTCTGTCGCGGCCGCTCTCGGCGTGGGGAGCGAAGCCGGCGCGCTCAGGGCGGTGGCGAGGGTGGCGGCCATCTCGCGGGCCGCCAGGTCGTGAAAGAAGACCTCGGTGTCATCGCTCTGGCGACGTACCAGGGTCCAGGTGCCGTGTGCGCCGATGAGACCGTCGAGGTGTGCGTGCAGCAGCTCAGCAACCTGGGCGTGCGTGAGCGGGCCCGCCGGTGCCGGGGCTGCAGGCGCCTCGGCCGTCCGGGCGTCGCTCCGCGCCAGGAGATCGGCCTGCTCGGCGGCGCGGGCCGCACGTCGTCGTCGACCAAACATGGCTGAATCCTCTCAAGGGGTGACCTGCGCTTTTCTGAGTCTGGTCGATCCGCACACCATCGCGCGCGGACACGCCGCACACCGCCTCGAGTGGGGGGTGCGCGCCGGCCGGATCAGGAGGCGTCGCGCCGGTCCCGGGCCTCGTCGAGCACCGCCACGACGGCCACGACGGTGCTGACCAGCCAGCCGGACCAGACCAGAACCAGCCGCCAGTCCCGGGGGCCGTTTCGGGTGGCCTGCAGGGCGTTCCAGCCGCCGGCCACGGCACCGATCATCGCGCTGTTGAAGATAAATTTTCGCATGTGCAACACCGTACCCGCACCCTCGGGTCGGGCCACGATTCTCACCGTTCCGACCGGTGCCGGCCACGCGGCGGTTGGCTGCGCGGGCGCCGAACACCCGAACACCCGGCTCCCGGAGGTCTGTGCGCGCCGACCGGCCGGAATCGCGTCTCTTGGTAGCCTGATGGTCTGGCAGGTGCGCCCCCCAGCTGCCCGGAACCCAATGCGCCCGGAACGGATGATCCATTTCTCCCTCAGCTGAAGTTTCAATAACCCCTCCCATCGACTCGATCGGCGAGGACAGCGCCGGCGCGTTCTCCTTCGTCGTCGTCTCGAACCGGTTGCCCGTCGACCATGACGTGGGCGCTGACGGCGCCGACGTCTGGAAGCTGTCACCCGGCGGTCTCGTCACCGCCCTGGAGCCGCTGATGCGCAGTTCCGGCGGCGCCTGGGTCGGCTGGCCCGGCGTGGCCGATCTCAGCTTCGAGCCGTTTCAGAACGACGGCATCAACATCATCCCGGTGCCGCTCAGCGCAGCCGAACTCGAGCAGTACTACGAGGGCTTCTCCAACGACACCCTGTGGCCGCTCTACCACGACGTGATCGCGGCGCCGGCCTTTCACCGTGAAACCTGGGACGCCTACGTCACCGTGAACCGCCGCTTCGCCGAGGCGGCCGCCGCGGCCGCCGCCCCCGGTGGAACCGTCTGGGTGCACGACTATCAGCTGCAGCTGGTGCCGCGTCTGCTGCGGGACGCCCGGCCCGACCTCGTGATCGGGTTCTTCAACCACATTCCGTTCCCGCCGTACGGTATTTTCGCCCAGCTTCCGTGGCGCAAGCAGATTCTGAACGGCCTGCTCGGCGCCGACGTGATCGGCTTTCAGCGGGTCGCGGATGCCGGAAACTTCTCCCGCGCCGTTCGCCGGCTCTACGGCTACCCCACCCGCGGCGTCGTTATCGACGTTCCCACCGTGGAGGGCCAGAGTCGCCGGGTGATCGCGAAACACTTCCCGATCTCCATCGACACGGCCAATTATGAAGAGATGGCCCGCCGACCCGAGATTCAGGCTCGGGCCCGCCAGATTCGCGAAGACCTCGGCAGCCCCAAGACGTTGATGCTCGGCGTCGACCGGCTCGACTACACCAAGGGCATCGGCCACCGCATCAAAGCTTTCGGCGAGTTGCTGGCCGAAGGCCGGCTGAACGTGGAAGACGTCACGCTCGTGCAGGTCGCGAGCCCGTCCCGGGAGCGGGTGGAAACCTACCGTGCCCTGCGCGATGAAATCGAACTCGCCGTCGGACGGCTCAACGGAGACTTCTCCACCATCAGCCACACCGCCATCAGCTACCACCACCACGGCTACCCGCGCGAGGAGATGGTGGCGCTGTACCTCGCCGCCGACGTGATGCTCGTCACCGCGCTCCGCGACGGCATGAACCTCGTCGCGAAGGAGTTCGTGGCGGTCTGCTTCGACGGTGACGGGGTACTCGTGCTCAGCGAATTCGCCGGCGCTGCCGACGAGCTCAAGCAGGCCATTCTGATCAATCCGCACGACATCGAGGGCACCAAGGACGCCATCGAGCGTGCGGTGAACATGCCCCGCCGGGAACGCATGCGGCGCATGCGTGCTCTGCGCCGCAAGGTGCTGGAGAACGATGTGGCCGCCTGGTCGGCGTCGTTCCTGCGCACCCTCACCGGTGGAGCTGCCGTGCAGGCGGGCATCTCCGACGACCTCGGGGCGGCTCTGGGCGAGATCGCCGGCGCGTCATCGCTGCTCATCGCGCTGGACTTCGACGGCACGCTGGCTCCGCACGTGGATCGTCCCGACGACGCCCGTGCGGTGGACGGCACGGCCGACGCCGTGCAGCGGCTGCTCGACCTCGACGGGGTGCGGGTCGCTTTCGTTTCGGGCCGGGCGTTGGTGAGTCTGCAACACGTGGCCCAGCCGCAGGATTCCGTTCTGCTCAGCGGTTCCCACGGCATCGAGGTGCAACTGGACACCCCCGAGATCGAGCTGAACCTGCTCGCCAGCGAGCTGGAACAGCTGAACACCCTCGCGCAGGTTCTCGAGGCCGTGTCGGGATCCTTCGCCGGGACCACCATCGAACGCAAACCCGCGGGCATGGCCATTCACACCCGGCTGGCCGTTCCCGGCGAAGAAGTAGCGGCGCAGCGCGCGGCCCGGGAACAGGTCGACGAGAAGTTGCCCGGGCTGACCGTGCGCGAGGGCAAGAATGTGCTCGAGTTCTCGGTGCGCTCCAGCACCAAGGGAGACTCCATCGAGCTGCTGCGCGGGCACACCGGGGCGGAACGCGTGTTCTACGCCGGTGACGACGTCACCGACGAAGACGCTTTTGCGGCGCTGCGTGACGGCGACCTCGGGTTGAAGATCGGCCCGGGGCCCTCACTGGCCGGTTTCCGGGTGCGCAGCCCGAAAGAGGTGACCCAGGTTCTCACTCTCATCGCCGAGCACCGGGAAGCTGTCCTGGCCCGGGCCGCGGCGGCGGATACGACGGGCCAGACGATCTAGACTCGGGTCATGTCTGAGATTGATCTGAAACCACGCAGCCGCGACGTCACCGATGGCATTGAAGCCACCACGTCCCGCGGGATGCTTCGTGCTGTCGGAATGGGCGACGCCGACTGGGACAAACCCCAGATCGGCATCGCGAGCTCGTGGAACGAGATCACACCCTGCAACCTGTCCCTGGACCGCCTCGCCCAGGCGTCCAAGGAGGGTGTGCACTCCGGCGGCGGCTACCCGCTGCAGTTCGGCACGATCTCCGTCTCGGACGGCATCTCGATGGGTCACGAGGGCATGCACTTCTCGCTCGTCTCGCGTGAGGTGATCGCCGACTCGGTCGAGGTCGTCATGCAGGCCGAACGCCTTGACGGGTCTGTGCTGCTCGCCGGCTGCGACAAGTCCCTGCCCGGCATGCTCATGGCCGCAGCCAGGCTGAACCTCTCCAGCGTGTTCCTCTACGCCGGCTCGATCATGCCCGGCGTGGCCCGCTTCGCCGACGGCACCGAGAAGGAGGTCACCCTCATCGACGCCTTCGAAGGTGTCGATGAGGCTGACCTCCTTCTCGGTGCCGTCGGCGAAGGCGCCTGCGGCGGCATGTACACCGCCAACACCATGGCCAGCGCCATCGAGGCGCTGGGCCTGTCCCTGCCCAACAGCTCCGCTCAGGAAGCTGTCTCACAGGCCAAGCGCGAAGACAGCTACAATGCCGGCGCCGCAGTGTTCGAACTCATCGAACGCGACATCAAGCCCAGCGACATCCTCTGCATGGAGGCGTTCGAAAACGCCATCGCCACGGTTATCGCCCTGGAAGGCTCTACCAATGCAGTGCTGCACCTGCTGGCCATCGCCGACGCTGCCGGCGTCCCGCTGACCATCGACGACTTCACCCGCATCGGCCGGCGCGTGCCGGTTCTTGCGGACATGCGCCCGGCCGGCCAGTACGCCATGAGCGAGCTCATCGCCATCGGCGGCTGCGACAAGAACATGCCCGGCTGTGTCATGGCCATGGCGCGGCTCGACCGGCCGAGCGTGTTCGTCTACGGCGGCACCATCCGCCCCGGGGCGGGCCGCACCGACATCGTCTCGGTGTTCGAGGCCGTGGGCGGCCATGCGCGCGGCACCGTCTCCGAGGCCGAGCTCGCGCGCGTCGAGCGCACCGCCATC
>JAWOHA010000185.1:0-3242 GCA_046496385.1 Cryobacterium sp.
GTGGTCGAGCGTCGACATGCGCCTGGCGAACGGGTACGGGTGCTCGTAGGCGGTGCCGGCGGTCACTCCGAAGCCGAGATGCTCGGTGACATAGGCCATTGCGGGAATCACGAGCAGCGGGTCGGCGACGGGAATCTGCGCGCCGTTGCGAATGGCCGCCTCATTGCTGCCGCCGTAGACGTCGTAGGTGCCGAGCACATCGGCGAGGAAGATGCCGTCGAAACGGCCCTTCTCCAGCAACTTGGCCAATTCGGTCCAGTAGACGAGGTCGGTATAGCTCTGCGACCGGTCGTCGGGGTGCCGCCACAGCCCGGAAGACTGGTGGGCGACGCAGTTCATGTCGAAGGCGTTGAAACGAATCTGTCTGGGCATGAACTCATATTCACCTGTTCGCGACCCGAGCACATCCCTGCACGAAATACGGCGTCACATGCCTTTCCGGCGCAGCATCTGCGATACCCATTCTTCGCTTCTCCTGAAACGCAAGATTCTGCGTTCGGGCAGAGGGACGGGCCCGCTCGCTACGAACGGGAACAGGTCAGCGTTTGCGCACGGTGGAACGCCGCGGCGCAGCGGTCTCCGCCACGCTGAGTAACGTCGCGAGTTCTCCCAGCGCATCTTCGCCGACCATGTCTCGAACCAGAAGCGGCAGTTCGATCATCGGAACGGCCGGGAGGTTTTCCCGCAACTCCTGAAGACAGACATCTTCGTGCGCCCTGCGCTCTGCGAGAAAAGCGCCGGCGTCGGCCGGGGAGCGACGGTTGACCACGAAGCATGCCACGTCGACGCCCAGGCCGTGCAACTGCTGCACAACGTGAAGCGATTCGGCAACGGGCATCTTTTCGGCCACGGCCACGACCACGAAGCCCGTGATGGAGCTATCGGTGATCGTCGTTTTCATGCGGGCAAACCGGTCACGACGGGCGATCAATGTGCGGCGCAGTTCCGCGTCCGCCGCGGCCTCCGGGTTGTCACCGCCCACCAGTCCCCGGGCTGCCGCAGCGAATCGGTCCGATCTGGCGCGGCTGGCGAGCAGTGATTGCGTCCACCCGGTCAACTTCTCCGGCAGGCTCAGCAGATGCAGCGTGTGGCCTGATGGCGCGGTGTCGAACACCACGAGGTCATAGGAGTCGATACCCACGGCCATGAGCTCAGCGACCCGTTCGAGCACGGCGGACTCGTGGCTGCCCGGAGCGGTCTTCGCCAGCTCGAGGTGCTCCGTGGCAGAACGGTGCAGCCGCTCGGGCAGAAGCTTCATCATCGTGGCGCTGACCGCAGCGAAATGCCGCTCGATGTTGGCGCGGGGGTCTATCTCAACCGCATCCACGTGCCCCCGGGGTGCGGTGAACACCCGTGCCGCAGTATCCGACAGGGCCGCATCCCAGATGTGGCCGAGGTTGTGTGCCGGATCTGTGGAGACGAGCAGCACCCGTGCGCCGTTCCGAGCACGGGCGAGAGCCAGCGCGGATGCCACGGAGGTTTTGCCCACTCCCCCCTTGCCTCCGACAAAGAGCACTTTTCGTTCGCCAGCGAGAGTCAACAGCATCCGATATGGTCCATTGGTGATCGGGGGATGCCGATGCGGCGATGCCAGGCATGAAAATCTTCCCAGAGGGCGGGCATCAGTTCGGCGGTGTAATACGCGGCCGGGTCGGGCACGCCCAGGGCCTCCCCCAGAACCGCGATCATGAACAGGTCATCTTCGGATTGCTGCTCCCGTTTGAATGTTTGACGGTACGGACCCACGTAGAACTCGTGCATGCCGTTCCAGAACGCGGACCAGCGCCGCAAGGTGTTCTTGCGGCGCCGGTCGGTCGGCGATGGTTCCATTTAGGGCGACGTGGCCCGGGTGCCGGCCAGTTCCGCGCCGGCGTCTTCGTCTGCGTCGTCATCTTCGGGAACCATGTTCCTGGCGTTGCGCATGGCGATGATCGCTTCGACGGCGACCCAGACGCTGGCCACGATGATGATCACGTCGAGAGAGAAGAGCATCCAGTCCGGGTCGCTGGGATTCGCGAAACTGCCCAGCTGCACGATCGCCGCCCACAATGCCATGACGAAAATGATCACCAGAGGCACCAGCGCCGGAATGGGGTTGCGCCCCTTGCGCATCAGGATGACCGCGATGATCGACAGGCTCAGCGACGCCAACAGTTGGTTGGTGGTTCCGAACAACGGCCAGATGCGCAGGCCCCCCTCTCCGCCGAGTCCCTGCGAGAACGTGAGGCCCAGGCCGAGCACCACAACGATGAGAGTGGCCGTGAACTTGCCGATCTTGAGCTTGAAGGCCTCGCCGGCTTCTTGAACCACGAAGCGCAGAAGCCGCATTC
Source organism: Cryobacterium sp. (assembly GCA_046496385.1). Classification (GTDB taxonomy): domain Bacteria; phylum Actinomycetota; class Actinomycetes; order Actinomycetales; family Microbacteriaceae; genus Cryobacterium. The sequence goes on from JAWOHA010000185.1 coordinate 2,331, forward strand.
CGGTGTCCATCGTGGTTGCGGCGAACAGCACCGCCATGGTCGCCAGCAGTGTGGCGCTCAGTGATGCCGGCAGGCCGATGCCGTTTTGCATCAGCGTCGCACCGCCCTGCACGAAGGCGTTCACTCCGGCGGAACCGAACGAACTGTAGATCTCGTTCCACTCGGCCACAGACTTGAATCCGCCGATGACCGCGAGGATCGTTCCCAGAGAGAGCAGGCCCTCACCGACAGCGCCGAAGTACCCGACGAAGCGAGCATCCGTTTCTTTGTCGAGCTGCTTCGAGGTGGTGCCGGAAGACACCATGCCGTGGAATCCCGAGATGGCGCCGCACGCGATGGTCACAAAGAGCAGCGGGATCATGCTCGGCGTGCCCTCGGGAACGTTCATGTTGATGATGGGCGCGACGATATTCGGGGGTGTGGCAGAGAACAGCGCCCCCAGAAGAACGGATCCGAACAGCAGGATCAAGCCGACGAACAGCTGCACACCGTTGATGTAGTCACGCGGCTGCAGCAGCACCCACACCGGCAGAAGAGACGCTATCGCCCCGTAGACGAACAGGGCGACAATCCAGAAGGTGGCCGGTGACATGCCCAGCGTTGATTCGGGCAGCACCACCGGCATCGAGTCGCCAACCAGGATGAGCGCGTAGAGCGCTGTGACGCCGATGACGGTGACGGGCAGCAAGTGCCAGCGCAGCCGGTACACGGCCACACCCACCAGAAGGGCCACGACAATGGCACCCCATACGGGGATGACCGCTCCCGGGGTGCTGATGAGAAGGTTCTTGATCACGACGGCGAAGGCCGCGATCACCATGAGCAACACCAGAAAGATCACGACCAGAAACAGGTTGGCGCCGCGTTTCCCGATGTACCGGCCCGACAGGGCGCCGATGGAGCGCCCCTTGT
>JAWOHA010000212.1:0-8985 GCA_046496385.1 Cryobacterium sp.
GGGGCGTGGCCGAGCGGCACGCTCAGGAACAAGACCATCATCGTAGGAAATCTTGCGGCAACAAAAAGACCGGCGATTGTCTCGCCGGTCTTTCGCTCTTATCCGCTGTTTCAGGCCGTGCTGGACCCGCTCCAGGGGGTGTGGTCTGTGTAGTGGGAGAGGCCTGCGGTTTCACCGCCGTCGGCAACGAACTCCGCTCCCGTGGAGAAGCTCGATTCGTCGCTGGCCAGAAAGAGCACGAGATTGGCCACTTCGATGGGCTCTCCGATGCGGTGCAGCGCGACGTGGTTCTGTGGCAGGTCGAGCCCGCCGGTCATCGGTGTTCTGATGGCGCCCGGATGCACGGAGTTCACACGAACGTTGTACCTGGCCAGATCAAGGGCGACCGCTTTGGTGAGGCCCCGCACACCGAATTTGGCGGCGGTGTAGCCGGGGAGCGCCTCGTATCCCTGCAGTCCGGCCGTGGATGAGATATTGATGATCGATCCGGCACCGGATTTCGTGATCTCGGGGGTGGCCGCCTTGATGCCGAGGAACACGCCGGTGAGGTTGACGGCGATGATCGTGTTCCATGCCTCGACCGGGTAGTCCGCGATCGCACCGAAGTTGACGATGCCGGCGTTGTTCACAAGAATGTCGAGGCCGCCGAAGTCGGTGACCGCGGTCGTGACGGCGGCCTCCCAGTGCGCGAGCTCGGTGACGTCGAGGTGAACGTACCGAACGCTCTCGCCCAGTTCTGCGGCGAGGGCGGCGCCTTCGTCGTCGAGGATATCGCCCAGGACCACCTTGGCTCCCTCCTGAACGAGAAGCCGGGCCTGTGCGGCGCCCAGGCCCTGGGCTCCACCGCTGATGAGTGCTACTTTTCCGCTGACGCGTGGCATGGAGATCTCGCTTTCCCTCAGAGTGGTGTGGTCGAGACGCGGCGCGGCAACAGGGCGTGCCATCGCGTCAAGGCCGAAAGTACACCCGTCGGCGTTTTCGGTGGTGGAAGACCTCGCCCGGTTTGGCTTAACTGCCGAAACGGGGCGATGTTGTTGCACTGTGTGCGTGCTTGCACTTAGTGTAATCACGTGACTCTTTCCCCGATCGTGCCCGATCGACGTGCCGATCTCAAAGCCCGGTATCGCCAGGCGATACTCGACGCCGCCGACTCGCTCATCCGTGAGCGGGGCAAGCCGAATTTCAGCGTCGACGAGCTCGCCGAGCGCGCCGACGTCTCCCGCCGCACCGTCTTCAACCACTTCTCCTCGCTCGACGACGTGATCATGACGACCTGCACCCGACTGCTCAGCGCCACCGTCGACGAATTCCGGGCAGCAACCGCATCGGCACCGACCCCTGAGGGGGGTCTCGTGGGGCTGTTCGACGAGATCACCACAGCCGTGCGCACCATCGACCTGCCGACCGTGGTCGCCTACCTGGGAGGTGTGCTGAGCGCCGAAGGCGCGGACGCTCGCTCCCAGCAGAGCCTCGGCGACGTCTTCACCCGCACCACCGAACAGCTCTCGCTCGAGATCGCCGAGCGCACCACCGAGATCGACGAATTCGAGGTCGCGGTCCTGGTGAGCTCGGTGATGAACGGGGTCGCCGTGGTGTCCGGCTACTGGCTGGCCCGCACCGGCGGGGCCCTCGATGCCGCGTCGCGACACATCTGGAACGATCTGCTCGACCGCCTCATCTCAACCATCCGTACCGGCTACGCAGAAAGAATCTGAAAACAATGGCAGCATTGCTCTACCGACTGGGCCGGTTCTCCGCCCGCCGAGCGTGGCTGGTCCTGGTGGCCTGGGTGGTCATTCTCGGCCTCGCAGGCGGCGCGTTCGCCCTCTTCGGCGGAACGCTCACCTCCGCCGTCAGCATCCCGGGAACTGCCACCCAGAAGGTCAGCGACGAGCTCGCCGAGAAGTTCCCCGCGGCCAGCGGCGGGCGCGGCACGGTCGTCTTCACCACCACCGACGACTCCGCCTTCACCGGCGAGCAGCAGGCCGCCATCGCGGACCTGCTCACGCGAACCGTCGACCTCGACGAGGTGACTTCGGTCACGAACCCCTTCGACACTCAGGCCCAGATCGACGATCAGGCCCAGCAGATCGTCGACGGCCGAAAGCAGCTCGCCGACGGAACCGCCCAGATCGATGCGGGACAGGCGCAGCTGGACGCGGCCGTAGCCGAGCTCGACGCCGGTCAGGCTCAACTCGACGCCAGCCGCACTCAGGCCGAGGCCGCGGGGCAGCTCGCTGCCGCTGCGCCGTCGCTCGACGCGCAGCAGGCGCAGATCGATGCCGGCAAGGCGGCCCTGGCAGAGGAGCAGGCAACACTCGATGCGAACAGCACCGAACTCGACGCTCAGAGCGGTGCCCTCGAACAGGGATCAGTTCTGCTCGACCTGGCCGCCGGAATCCGTCAGGTGTCCACCGACGAGACCACCGCTGTCGCGAGCATCCAGTTCGACACATCGCTGAACCTCGTTACGGCCGAGTCGAAAGAGGCGATCGTCGAGCAGATGACCGACGCCGGCATCGACGGCGTCACGGCCGAGGTGTCCAACGACATCGCCGCCACCATCCCCGAGATTCTGGGCCCGGGCGAGATCGGCGGTGTGATCATCGCCGCCATCGTGCTGTGGGTCATGCTCGGCACCCTGATCGGGGCGGGGCTCCCGCTGTTGAACGCCCTCATCGGCGTGAGCGTGGGCGTGCTCGCATCGCTCGCCCTCTCCGGTGCCGTGGAGATGCTGTCCGTCACCCCGGTCCTCGGCGTGATGCTCGGGCTGGCAGTCGGCATCGACTACTCCCTGTTCATCCTCAACCGGCACCGCAACCAACTGCGCGGCGGAGTGCAGCTTCAGGAGTCGATCGGACTGGCCAACGGCACCTCGGGCAACGCGGTCGTGTTCGCCGGCGCCACCGTGCTCATCGCGCTGCTCGCCCTCAACCTCACGGGAATCCCCTTCCTCGGGCTGATGGGAACGGTCGGCGCGGTCTGCGTGTTCGTCGCGATCCTCATCGCGATCACCCTGACACCGGCATTGCTGGGCCTGGTCGGGGAGAGGATCCTCACGAAAAAGGCCCGCGCACGGGTCGAAAAACGCGAGCACCACGCCACGGTGCCGGTGAAGCCGATGAAGACCGCGCGCGCCGTGGTGACCGTGCTCGCGGGCACCATCGTGCTGTTGATCATTGCTCTGCCTGCGCTGTCGATGCGCCTGGGGTTGCCCGCCGGCTCGTCCGAACCACTCGACTCGAGCGCATACAACGCCTACAAACTCGTCGAAGACAAATTCGGCGCCGGCGTCAACGGCCCGCTTCTCGTGGTCGCTGACCTCGACGGCGCCGTCACCGAGGCAGATCTGGTCGGCGAACAGGCGCGTATCGGAACCGCGCTTCAGGCTCAGAACGATGTCGTCGCGGTCGCGCCGATCGGTGCCTCCGACGATGACCTGCTGCTCGCCTTCCAGGTCATCCCCGCGGCCGGACCGACGAGCGAATCGACCGAACAACTCGTGCGAGACCTGCGCGATCTGAACGTCGACGGGGTTTCGTCTCTCGGCGTCGCCGGTAATGCATCCGGAAACATCGACGTCAGCGAAAAACTCGCCGCGGCACTGCCGCTCTACCTTCTCGTTGTGGTGGGACTCTCGCTGATCATTCTGATCTTCGTGTTCCGGTCGATTCTGGTGCCGGTCACCGCAACGCTGGGTTTCGTGCTGTCGCTGTTCGCCTCCTTCGGCGCCATCACGGCGGTCTTCCAATGGGGCTGGCTCGGGGCGCTGTTCGGAATCCACGATCCGGGACCGATCCTGAGCTTTCTGCCGATCCTGGTCGTCGGGGTGTTGTTCGGGCTGGCCATGGACTACCAGCTCTTTCTGGTCAGCGGCATGCGTGAAGCGTATGTGCACGGCGCCTCGGCTCGTCTGGCCGTGCAGCGCGGTGTGCACGCCGGGCGCACCGTGGTCATCGCCGCCGCACTGATTATGGCGTCGGTCTTCTCCGGATTCATCTTCTCGAACTCGGTGATGATCCAGTCCATCGGCTTCGGGCTGGCCATCGGGGTGCTGCTCGACGCATTCGTCGTGCGTCTGCTGATCATCCCGGCCGTGATGCACCTGCTGGGAGACGCGGCCTGGTGGCTGCCGAAGTGGCTCGACCGCATTCTGCCCAACGTCGACGTGGAGGGTGCCTCACTCGAACGGTCCCACCCGGCGCTCACCATGACTGAACAGGAGGTCGTCACAACGCCTCGCGCCTGAACTGGGCGACCTCGTGTGCAGAGGTCCGGCCGGCCGGGTATCGAGAATCCGGCCGGCACGCACACGCCGCCCGCCCCGGTCAAGGGGTACTACCCGAAGACCCCCTGAGCTAACGTCAGTTAACGCGTTGCAGATCGTGGCGGGTATAAGAACGGGAGCCTCAAGCATGAGAATCATGTGTCCTTTTTGTCATTCGGCGGCACGCCTGACACCCAACCCGGCGCACGGCGCGCATCGCACCCTGCCCGTCTACCTGTTGACCTGCTCCGGCTGTGATCGCACCAATGTGCGCCGCGAGACGGTGCGCTCGACTCGGCAGGTCGTAGCGGTTCGTTAGGCCCTCCGGCCCCGCTCCCCGCTGCGCTTCAGGCCTGCTTCAGGCCCGCTCCAATCAGTGGCCGTCGAGGCGGCCGATCAGCTTCTGCATCGCGGTCATGGCACCGCCGAGCACGGCCGGAATGCCGCCGCCGGGGTGCACCGACGCTCCCACCCGCCACAGCCACGGGCGTGTGCGGCTGCTGTACCCGGGGCGGTGGAACGGCCCGCTCTGCCAGAGTGGGTTGGTGGCACCGTACAGGGCGCCGCCGGTGGAGCCCCAGCCGGAGAAATACTGCGGGTCGAGCACCACATGGTCCCGGAACAGCTCGCTGATCGGCCGGTCGAGGCCCACGGCGGCACTGACCCGCGCGACCTCACGTGCCACCCACGGGCTCTCGAGATCATAGTGCCGCCCGTCGGCGGGCGCGGTGAGCAGCACCGCCACGGTGGCCCGCTCGTTGGGATAGACCTCGTGCGGCCGGTAGTAGTTCAGAAACGCCATCGTCTGTTCCGGCACCGCTCCGGCGTCGAGGCTGCGGTGCAGGGCCGCCGGGTCGTCGGGCAGCACCACGGAGTGCGTGGCCGTGCCCTCGGGCAGCGTTGTCTCAAGCGCCGCGTAAATGGCCACCCCCGAGCAGCTCAGCGCCTTGGGCCGGGCCGGCGGCACCCCGAGAAGCCCGTCGAGCACGGCACTGTCGAGTCCGCTCACGACCACGTCGGCCGGGTACGTCGCCGTTGCCGTGGTCACCAGCCCCGTCGAAACGTTCGTGACGGGCTCACCCGTGTGCACGGTCGCGCCGGCGTGCAGCGCCAGCCGGTGCAGCGCGAGCGGCAACTCGTTCACGCCGCCGTCGGGCACCCAGACGCCGTCCCGCGCCATAATGGCCGGCATGCTCGCGTACAGGGCGAGGGTCTGCTTGGGGGAGACGCCCGCGTTGAGGGTGTGGATGGCGATGACCTCACGCAGGCCGTCGGGCATCCATTTCAGGCCGTCCAGAAAGCTGCGCGTGGTCAACCGGGTGCCGTAGAGACGAAACACGTTGCGCACGGCCGGCAGTGACGCCGGGTCGGCGGGGTTGGCGGTGAGCATGCTCGTGAGCTGGGGCCCGAGACCGCCGTGCTCCCGTTCGAAACGAGTCCAGGCCGCGTGCCAGGGATGCCCGGCGGGCACCGGCAGGGTGGCCGCCTCGCCCCGGTAGAAGTACCGGCCCACCTCGGGCAGCCTCTGCAGGGTCACCCCGGCGACCCCGGCGGCCTCGGCAGGAGCGCCGCTGCGGGTGCCGAGCGCGTCGTAGCGGGCCAGCAGCTCTTCCCAGACCGGGGGGAAGGTGACCAGCGCCGGGCCGGTGTCCACGCGTTGCCCGTCGATCTCGAGCCGCCGGCTCTTGCCGCCGATCCAGTCGGAGCCCTCCAGCACCGTCACCGAATGGCCGGCGCGGGCCAGCAGCGCGGCGGCCGTGAGCCCGCCGATTCCCGCGCCGAGCACGACGATGCGCTGCGGGGTCGTTGTCGTGTGTGATCGGGTCATCAGTACTCTCCTAGCAAAACGGCTGCCACGATCTGGGCTCCGGCGACGGAACCTGCGACATAGGGGAACGCGATCGAGTATCGGTAGAGGCGGCGGGCGGTCGCCGGAGTGGGGTTGCGCCCCAGGGAGACCACCAGCCAGCCGGCGATGAGCGCGTTCGTCACGGCGACCGGCCAGTTGATCAACGCGAAGCCCACGGTGGACAGCGCCCACCACGCACCGCTCCACACCGTGGCGCCGCGCGCGCCGAGGTGCACGGCGGTGGTCCGAATTCCGGCGGCGCGGTCCTCGTCGATGTCCTGCACGGCGTCATAGGTGTGCTTGGCCACACTCCACGCCATCAACCCGATCGCCGCAGCCCAGACCGGTGACTCGTCGAAGGCGAGGGGCACGAAGACCAGCGGGAAGGCGTAGGCGGCGTTGCTGAGCGAGTCAAGATAGCGGCGGGCTTTGAAACGCAGCGGCGGTGCCGAGTAGAAAACGAAGATCACCATGTACGCGGCGATCCAGGCCAGCGCCGCCGGCGGCAGGGTGACGAGAAAATAGGCCACGAACGGCACGTTCGTCAAGACGACCCCGAGCATGATGCCGCGGGTTTCCGAACCGAGGATGCGGGCCCCCTCCAGGCCGCCCTTGCGGGCGTTCTGGGCATCCGTCTCCTGGTCGAAGATGTCGTTCACGCCGTAGATCAGCAGGTTGAACGGCAGGGTCGCCCAGAGCAGCAGCGGCACCACGTCCCACCGCCATAAATCCCCGATCAGCCACATGCCGATGACGGTGGTTCCGATGGTGTTGACCCAGAGCACCGGCCTTGAGATCTGAACCAGGCGGGTGAGCATTTTCTCACTCTATCCCGCGCGCGGCCCGGCTTCTGCGGGTGTCGCGCCACTCAGCCGGTGGGTGGCGGATCTGAGCCGAGACGCCGCTCATAGGTGGGCTGAAAAGACACCGTGACGGTGCCGGGATCGATGCCCGCCGAATCGAGCCGAGTGCCGAGATCCGTCGTGTCGGGCAGGGGAAGCGGGCCTTCCACACGCAACAGAATCTGGGATCCGCGGGTGGTGACGCTGATCACCTGCCAGCCGGCGGAGTCGGCCCAGTCGCTCGCGCTGTCGTGCACGGCCTGCTCGGCGACGGCCTGGCTGCTCACGCTCACGCTCGTGGCCGTGAGGGGCATGCCCACGAGCAGGAACATGGCCGCGATCAGGGAGAGCGGGCGCCGCAGCCCGGCCGGCCGGTCGGCGCCCGTCGGCAGCGGCCGGGCCAGCCGGTTCACCCCGTACACCGACATGACGATGACACCGGTGCCCAGAATGGCCACCACGTTGGTGAGAAAGAGCAGCAGCGCCCCGAGGCTCTGCGAGACGGAGCCCGATTCCAGGGTGAGCCCGGCGACGGTGAGCGGCGGCACGAGCGAAATCGCGATGGCAACGCCGGGCAGGGTGTCGGAGATGTCGCGCCGCACCAGCGCGACCGACCCGACCACGCCCGTGCCGAGGGCGGCGAGCAGGTCGATCAGCCGGGGGCTGACCCGGCCGGCGACCTGCGGGTTGGTGGTGGCGAGCACGTCGTTCACCACGAGCAGGCCCACCAGAAAGCCGATCGCCACGGCGGTCGCGGCCCCGGCCACCACCAGGGTGAGTGACCGCACCAGGTTGGATCGGTCGCCGAGCACGGTGGCGAGCATGGTTCCCAGGATCGGGGTCATCAGCGGGGCGACGATCATCGCACCGATGACCGTCGCGGTGGAGTCGGCCACGACCCCGGCCGACGCGATGATCGCGGAGAGCACCAGCAGCATCCAGAACCGGGAGTAGCGCTGCGACGCGTCGTCGCCGTCGAAATAGACGACGCCGCGCATGGTGGCGGCACTGTTGAACCGTCCTTCACCGGATGTCATGACGGCCGCCCGGCGTCACGGCAACGGCCCGAAATCGGGCTGCCTCGGAGTGCCGACCGCGTCGACGAGCGCGGCGATCTCGGGCGGCAGCCGGTGCACGGGCAGCCGGGTGCGTGGCGGAAAATCCGCCCGGGTGCGACCGGCCGCGCCGAAGACATCCTCGAAGGCCTCGGGCGGGCCGAGAATGGTCAGGCTGATGCCGTACTCACCGGCCACGGTGAAACCGTGGTCGGCAAACCACGAGCTCACCGTGCGGGCGGCGACCGGGTCGGGCAGCCGCTGCGCGATGTTCTCGGTGGTGATGGCGTCGGATGCCGCGCCCGCGGCCGGCGGGGTTGCGGGCGACCCCGCCGCTGCGCGCAACACCACCAGCGCTGAGACGAGTGCCGGCTCGGCCCGCGACGCCACTAGTCGGTGTCCGGGCTGGCCGCGGCCGGCGGCGGCATGAACGACATAGCGTTCGCCCGGCGGGTCATGCGCGATTTAATCCGCGCAGCGGTGTTCTTGTGCAGGGTGCTTGTCGTGGAGAGCTTGTCGAGCTTGCGAACCAACTGTTTGAGCTGCTCTTGTGTTTTCTCGGCATTGCCCGCCGACAGCGCCCCTTCAAAATGCTTAATTTGCGTCTTAATCGTACTCTTGCGGGAACGGTTACGTGCCCGTGCGGTTGCGTTTTGACGAACGCGTTTTTTGGCCGATAATGAATGTGCCACGCTTTACTCCTGTAATAACGTTATCTTTTGTCCTGCGTTAAATAGTCTCAAACTCCATTTACGCTTTTCTGCCCGTGCAGAAAGAACGCTACTTTGTACCATTTTTTCGCAGAATGTCAATACGTTGTCCAATATCTTTATAACTAAAATCAAGCTGGGCCAGTTTTCGATACAGTTCCAGTGCCTGTGCCGGCTGGCCGGAATCCTCGTAAGTCCTTGCCAAATTGTATTTTATGTCTTTTGCGATAGGGCTTTCCTGGGTCAGGCAGGCCTTCAGGGC
>JAWOHA010000256.1:0-4489 GCA_046496385.1 Cryobacterium sp.
CCAGCGCCGAGATGGCCTCTTCCTGACCGATGACGCGCTGGTGCAGAGCCTTCTCCATGAAGACGAGGCGCGAGGACTCCTCCTCGGTGAGCTTGAAGACCGGAAGTCCGGCGACGTCAAGACCACCGCCGTGGTCGACGAGGGCCTGATCGCGGAGGTGCTGGCCCAGGCGACCGGCATCCCGGTCTTCAAGCTCACCGAGGAGGAGTCCTCACGCCTCGTCTTCATGGAGAAGGCTCTGCACCAGCGCGTCATCGGTCAGGAAGAGGCCATCTCGGCGCTGGCCAAGACCATCCGTCGCACCCGTGCCGGCCTGAAGGACCCGAAGCGTCCCTCCGGTTCGTTCGTCTTCGCCGGCCCGACCGGTGTCGGCAAGACCGAGCTCGCCAAGGCGCTGGCCGAGTTCCTGTTCGACGATGAAGCAGCCCTGATCGCCCTGGACATGAGCGAGTACGGCGAGAAGCACACCGTGTCGCGGCTCTTCGGTGCCCCTCCCGGGTTCGTGGGCTTCGAAGAGGGCGGCCAGCTCACCGAGAAGGTGCGTCGCAAGCCGTTCTCCGTGGTGCTGTTCGACGAGATCGAGAAGGCGCACCCCGACATCTTCAACTCCCTGCTCCAGATTCTGGAAGAGGGCCGGTTGACGGACGGTCAGGGCCGCGTCATCGACTTCAAGAACACCGTGATCATCATGACGACCAACCTCGGCACCAAGGACATCAGCGGCGGCCCCGTCGGCTTCCAGATCGAGGGCGACACCTCGACCGGGTACGACCGCATGGCCGGCAAGGTGAAGGACGAGCTGAAGAAGCACTTCAAGCCCGAGTTCCTCAACCGCGTGGACGAGATCATCGTCTTCCCGCAGCTGTCGAAGCCGGAGCTGCTCCAGATCGTCGACCTGTTCATCAAGCGTCTCGGTGAGCGTCTGCTCGACCGCGACATGACCGTCGAGCTCACGCTCGCGGCCAAGGAACGTCTCATCGAGGTGGGCTTCGACCCCGCACTCGGTGCCCGCCCCCTGCGTCGCGCCGTGCAGCACGAGATCGAAGACCGCCTGTCGGAGAACATCCTGCACGGTGAGCTGAATGCGGGCGATCACGTGCACGTGGACTTCGTGGACGGGAAGTTCGTGTTCACCACCACGCAGCGCGCCGACGCCGTCTCGGTCGGCGTCAACGCCGGCGCGAGCATCGGAACCGGCGCCGGCACCCCCGACCTCGCCATCACGAGCGAGTAGGCCCGGCAGCACACCGAGACAGGCCCGGCAGAGCAATCTGCCGGGCCTGTCTTTTTTGTGCCCGGCCGGGCCTCCTTAGACTGGAACGATGACCGAGCCGAGCACCCCCCACGTTGCAGCCACACCACGCCGCGCCGCAGATCGCGGCTACACCGTGCGGCGGGCGCGTACGGGCGACGTGCCGGGCATTCAAGAACTCGTCGAGCCGCTCGTTCAGGAACGCATTCTGCTCGGCAAAGACCTGGTCGTGTTCTATGAGGCCGTGCAGGAGTTCCGGGTCGCCGAAGACGCCGAGGGCCGGCTGATCGGCGTCGGCGCCCTGCACGTGATCTGGGAGGACCTGGGGGAGGTGCGCACCCTCGCCGTGACCCGCGACTGGCTCGGCCAGGGGGTGGGGCATGTCTTGCTCACCCGGTTGGAAGCGGATGCCCGTGAGCTCGGCCTCACCCGGCTCTTCTGCCTCACCTTCGAGGTGCCGTTCTTTTCACGCAACGGATTTCGCGACATGGGCGCCGAGACGGTCGACCCTGCCGTCTACGCCGAACTGGTGCGCTCCCACGATGAGGGCGTGGCCGAGTTTCTCGACCTGGCCCGGGTGAAGCCGAACACCCTCGGCAACACCCGCATGGTCAAGCCGATCTGACCGGGTCTTTTTCCCGTAACCTTCCGGACATCTGCTCCCCTTAGGCTCAAGGCATTGAACCATAGAAGTCATTGACCAGGGGGAACCATGTCACGACCGACCAGGAGCGCTTCGACGCTCATTTTCGCAAGCCTGCTGGGGATGAGCCTGGTGGTCGCCCCGCTGGTCGCCATCCCGGCCAGTGCTGCCACCGACGGCAGCGGAGTCATCATCAACGAGGCCTACCTCAACGGGGGAAGCTCCGGCGCCACCTTTCTGAACAAATTCGTCGAACTGTACAACCCCACGGATGCGGCTGTCTCGCTCGACGGCACCTCGATCCAGTACCGTTCCGCCGGCGGCACCGGCAATCCCACCGGAACGATCGCACTGACCGGTTCGATCGCCGCCCAGGGCTACTACCTCGTGCAGGGCAGCTCGAATGCCGCCAACGGTGCGGCACTCCCCACGCCCGACGCCGTGTTCGGGGCCTCCTTCGCGGGCGGCTCCGGAACGCTCTTCTTCGCCGATCAGGCGGATGCGCTGACCGCTCCGGCCACCGGCTCCCTCGTGGGCAACGAGCAGGTCATCGACCTGCTCGGCTGGGGCAGCTCCAACACCTTTGAGGGAACCGCGTCCACGAACGCCTCCGTCACCACCTCCCTGAACCGCACCGGCTTCGGCGACAGCGACGTGAACGCCGCGGACTTCACGACAGCCGCGCCCACCCCCACCAACACGGCGGGTGAAACCACCGCTGACGCCGAGCCGGCGTCGACCGAGACCGCCACGCCGACGGATGCTCCGACGGCCGAACCGGAACCCACCGAACCGCCCAGCGACGTCACCCCGATCAACGCGATCCAGGGCACCGGAGACGTGAGCCCGCTCGTGGGGACCACGGTCAAGACCGTCGGCGTCGTCACCGCGGCATACCCGGGCGGCGGCTTCGACGGCTTCTACATTCAGTCACCCGACACCGGGGGACCGATCGACCTCGCCAGCCATGACGCATCCCACGGAATCTTCGTCTACGGGTCCGCCGCCGCGGCATCCGTCACCATCGGTGACTATGTCGAGGTCGTCGGCGCCGTCTCCGAGTACTACGGCATGACACAGGTCGCGGCCGCCAGCGCCGCCGCCGTCACCACCCTCACCGAGACGGTCACCGCGCCGACACCTGCGCTGGTGGGCCTGCCCGAGTCTGAGGACGCCCGCGAAACGCTGGAGGGCATGCTCCTCGCGCCGCAGGGCGACTTCACCGTCACGAACAACTACACCACCAACCAGTACGCCGAAATCGGCCTCGCCGCCGGCACGACGCCGCTGGTGAACCCCACGGTCACGGCGCGACCGGGCTCTGCCGAGTATGCCGCCGCCCTGGCCGCCAACGCGGCCCGCGCGGTCACGCTCGACGACGGCGCCAGCTCCGACTATCTGCGCTCCGACGCCAAGAACACGGCAGTGCCGTACCTGTCGGTGACCGACCCGGTGCGAGTCGGCGCCGCCGTCGATTTCGTGCGGCCGGTCATCTTCGACTTCCGTTTCAACGCCTGGAAGTTGCAGCCGACCAGCACGCTCACCGCCGCCAACGCCGCTGAGGTGCAGCCGGCCACGTTCGCCAACACCCGCACCCCGGCGCCGGAGAACGTGGGCGGCGACATCACGCTCGCCACCTTCAACGTGCTCAACTACTTCTCCACCACCGGCGACTCCCTCACCGGCTGCCGCTACTACGAAGACCGCCTCGGCGAACCGACCACGGTCAGTGGAGGCTGTGACGCTCGCGGCGCCGCCAACACCGACGACTTCGAACGCCAGCAGGCCAAGATCGTCTCCGCCATCAACGCGCTCGACGCCGACGTCGTCTCCCTTGAAGAGATCGAGAACTCCGCCGCGTTCGGCAAAGACCGCGACGAGGCCCTCGCCAACCTGACCGCCGCCCTCAACGCCGGCGCCCAAGCCGACGTGTGGTCGTTCGTGGCGTCCCCGTCGGTGCTCCCCGTGAGCGAAGACGTGATTCGCACCGCATTCATCTACAAGAAAGAAACCGTCGAAACCGTCGGAGACTCCGTGATTCTGGCCGAGTCCGTGGCGTTCAACGGCCGGGCCCGCGAGCCGCTCGCCCAGGCCTTCCAGCTGGTCGGCGACGACGAGAGCTCCTTCCTCGCCATCGTCAACCACTTCAAGTCCAAGGGTTCCGGCTCGGGTGAGAACGCCGACCAGAACGACGGGCAGGGCGCCTCCAACGCCACCCGTGTCGAGCAGGCCACCGCACTGGTGAGCTTCGCCGCGCAGCTGAAAACCGACACCGGCATCGACCGGGTCTTTCTCACCGGAGACTTCAACGCCTACGACCAGGAAGACCCGCTGCAGGTGCTTCTCACGGCCGGGTACATCAACCAGGGCGCCCAGACCGGCGAGTACACCTACGCCTACGGTGGCACCGTGGGGTCACTCGACCACGTTTTCGCCTCGCCCGAGGCGGCTGCCACGGTCAACGCCGTCGACGTCTGGAACATCAACTCGGTCGAGTCTGTCGCGCTGGAATACAGCCGGTTCAACAACAACCTCACCGATTTCTACACCCCCGATGCCTACCGTTCAAGCGACCATGACCCCGTCGTGCTCGG
>JAWOHA010000273.1:0-3321 GCA_046496385.1 Cryobacterium sp.
GTGGCGGTGATCGGGTGGGTGGAGGGCAGCTGGTCCTGCTTGTAGGCCCAGCTCTTCTCCATCACGGCGAAGGTGGTCCACGCCTCGGTCCACTCGGTGGCCTCGGCGGTGGCCATGGGCGACGCCCACTCGGCGAACGACTCGTTCACCCACAGGGCGTTCCACCACTTCATGGTGACCAGGTCGCCGAACCACATGTGCGCCAGCTCGTGCAGCACGGTGACGACGCGGCGCTCCTTGATGGCGTCGGTGACCTTGGAACGGAACACGTAGGTTTCGGTGAAGGTGACCGCGCCGGCGTTCTCCATGGCGCCCGCGTTGAACTCCGGCACGAACATCTGGTCGTATTTGTCGAACGGGTACGGGTAGTTGAACTTGCCCTCGAAGTACGCAAAGCCCTGGCGGGTCTTCTCGAACAGGTAGTCCGCGTCGAGGTACTCGAACAGGCTCTTGCGGCAGAACAGGCCCAGCGGAATGACACGGCCGTCGCTTGAGGTCAGCTCGCTGCGCACGACGGCGTAGGGGCCGGCGACAAGGGCCGTGATGTAGCTCGAGATGGTGTGCGTGGGCGGGAAGGCCCAGGTCTTGTTCTCGTTGCCGGCGTCCGTGGGCTCGGGCGTGACGGAGTTGGAGATGACCTGCCAGGCGCCGGGAGCGGTGACGGTGAAGGCGAACGTGGCCTTCAGGTCGGGCTGCTCGAACACGGCGAAGACGCGGCGGGAGTCGGGCACCTCGAACTGGCTGTAGAGATAGACCTCGTCATCGACCGGGTCGACGAAGCGGTGCAGGCCCTCACCGGTGTTGGTGTACTCGGCATCGGCGACGACGGTGAGCGTGTTCTCGGCGGCCAGGCCGTCGAGCTGAATGCGGATGCCGTCGCTGACGACGGCCGGGTCGAGCGCGGTGCCATTCAGCGTCACCGAGTGCACGGTGCGGGTGATCGCGTCGATGAAGGTCGCGGCGCCGGGGGCGGCAGCGAACGTCACGGTGGTGGTGCTGGCGAAGAGCTCGGGTCCCTGGGTCAGGTCAAGGTTCACGGCGTAGGAGTGCACGGTGACGAGCGCAGCGCGCTCCTGGGCTTCGATCCGGGTGAGGTTTTCTCCAGGCAAGAGGTGCTCCAATTCGGTGTCAGATGGGGGGCGAAACGAGGCGCTTGTGGCGTCTTCGCCGGCACAGCCAGCCTAACCGCGAACGCAACGGCCGCGCTGATGCCGCGAAACCGCCCCGACCGGCGGGTTCGCTGGTCGACGCAAGCCTCCTCACTGGTCGCGGCGCGCGACACACCCGCCGGTCGCGCCCCCTCGCCGGTCGAGGCGCGACATACCCGCCGGTCGCACACCCTCGCTGGTCGAGGCGCGACACACCCGCCGGTCGCGCCCCCTCGCCGTTCGAGCCCGACATACCCGCCGGTCGCGCCCCCTCGCTGGTCGAGGCGCGACGAAGGAGCGATCGAGACCCCGTAGGCCGATTCTCAGAGCCGTCTCAGGTGTGAGGAGCAGGTCACCTGGTCTCGATCCGTCGCAAGCTCGGGCCTCGACCGGCGGTCACCAGGCGCCAGGAGCGTAGTCCTTGAGGAACACGCCACAGAGGTCTTCGCCGGCTTCGCCGCGCACGATCGGGTCGTACACCCGGGCGGCTCCGTCGACCAGGTCGAGCGGTGCGTGAAAGCCCTCCTCGGCGAGGCGCACCTTGGTGGGGTGAGGACGCTCGTCGGTGATCCAGCCGGTGTCCACGCTGGTCATGAGAATGCCCTCGTCGAGCATCTCCTTCGCACTGGTGCGGGTGAGCATGTTCAGCGCGGCCTTGGCCATGTTGGTGTGCGGGTGCCCGGGGCCCTTGTAGCCCCGGCCGAAGACGCCCTCCATCGCGGAGACGTTCACAATGTAGGTTCGCCGGGCTGCGGATGCCGCCAGCGACGTGCGCAGCCGGCTGACCAGCAGAAACGGCGCGGTCGTGTTGCACAGCTGCACCTCGAGCATTTCGAGCGGGTCCACGTCTTGCACGTTCGCGGTCCAGCTGTTCACGTCATGCAGGTCGGGAACCAGCCCGCCGGCGTCGATCGCCGTGCCGGCTGCGAGTTTTTCGAGTGAGGAGGAGCCGGCGGCGAGGGCCAGCCGGGTGAGGTCTTCCGCCGTGAGGCTGCCGGAGCCCGCCGCGGAGGCGAGCAGTGGATGCCCCGACACCGATGCGGCGAGGGCGAGCGGGTGCGCGTCGTTGGTGTGCCCGAACGACACGATCTCGGGCAGCGGCCCGTCGGGAAGCGGGGAATCCTCGGCCTCGACCAGGGGGGAGTAGGAGCCGCGGGAACGGCGCACCGTCTGAGCGGCATTGTTGATGAGAATGTCCAGCGGCCCCTGCTCGGCGACGGAGTCGGCGAGGGCGATCACCTGGGCAGGGTCGCGCAGGTCGATGCCGACGACGCGCAGCCGGTGCAGCCAGTCCGTTGAATCGGGCATCGCGGCGAAGCGGCGCACCGCGTCGCGCGGAAAGCGCGTGGTCACGGTGGTGTGGGCACCGTCGCGCAGCAGCCGCAGGGCGATGTACATGCCGATCTTCGCCCGGCCGCCGGTGAGCAGCGCGCGCTTGCCGGTGAGGTCGGTGCGGGCGTCCCGCTTGGCGTGGCTCATCACGGCGCAGTCCGGGCAGAGCTGGTGGTAGAAGGCGTCAACCCGGGTGTACTTCTGCTTGCAGATGTAGCAGGAGCGGGGCACCAGCAGTTCGCCGGCGCTCGCCGAGGCAGTACTGAGCGAGAGCTGGGCGCCGCGGGTCTCATCGTCGATGCGGGTGGGCGCCCCGGTCGCGGTGGCGGCGATCACGCTGCGGTCGGCGTCGGCGATGATCGCGCGCTTCTCAAGCCGGCGCACCATCTTCACCGACTTGAACATCTTCGCGGTGGCCTGGCGCACGGTGACGAAGTCAGGGTCGTCGGGGTCGGTGTCGCTCAGGGAAGCGAGCACGCGGAGGGTGACCTCGAGGTCGTGCGGGTCAATACTCGGTGCCGGCGCGGTAGTCATCCGTGAATTCTACGTGCAGCAGCCCCGCTGCGCCCGTGCGCGGGCGCCCGCCCGCCCGGCCGCCGTTCGGGGCATGCCCAGCACCGCGCCGTAAGGTGAGCCCATGGCCATTTCTTCAGACACTGCTGCACCCACCATCGTCGACTTCTGGTTCGACCCGTCCTGCCCCTGGGCCTGGATGACGAGCCGATGGGTGGACGAAGTCGCCCGGCTGCGCGGCTTCGACGTGACCTGGCACGTGATGAGCCTCGCCGTGCTCAACGAAAACCAGGAGCTCAGCGACCGCTACCGTGACTTTCTGCCCCGC
>JAWOHA010000285.1:0-8631 GCA_046496385.1 Cryobacterium sp.
CCGAGGGATCGCTGACGCGTGACCCCGGCCTGTGGCCGATGCGCGGCAAGACCGGCGCCGTGCGTATCGCCCTGGAACAGGGCATCCCCCTCGTGCCGGCGGGGCACTGGGGGACTCAGCACCTCATGCCGCGCTACTCGAAGAGGCTGAGTCTGTTCCCGCGCAAGACCATCACCGTGAAAATCGGTGACCCGGTAGACCTGTCCCGATTCCGTGGCCGCAGCCTGGACACGGCGACGCTCAACGAAGCCACCGCCGTGGTGATGGATGCCATCACGCACCTGCTCGAAGACCTGCGCGGTGAGGCCGCGCCCGCCACCCGCTGGAACCCCGCGGAGCACGACCAGAAAGAGACCGGCCGTTTTGAAGCCTAAGATCCATCCCGGAACGCGTGTGGCCGTGCTCGGTGCCGGCAGCTGGGGAACCACCTTTTCCAAGATCCTCGTCGACGGCGGAGCCGACGTTGTGCTCTGGGCGCGCCGCCCCGAACTGGCGCGGGAGATCACCGAGGGGCGCCGCAACAGTGACTACCTCGCGGGCATCAACCTGCCGGTGGGGTTGACCGCCACCCCCGATCTGAAGACCGCGCTGACCGGTGCCCGTGTCGTCTTCATCTCCGTTCCCAGCCAGAGCCTGCGGGACAACCTGATCCTGGCCGAGCCGTTCCTGGAACCCGGGGTCATTCTGGTCTCACTGATGAAGGGCGTCGAACGCACGACGGGTCTGCGCATGAGCGAGGTCATCGCCGAGACCCTGCCGATCGCCGACGAACACATCGCGGCCATCTCCGGCCCGAACCTGGCCTTGGAAATAGCCCGCGAGCAGCCGACCGCCGCCGTGGTCTCCTCGGTGAGCCTCGAGACCGCGCACCTGGTCGCCAAACTCGCCACCAACCGGTACTTCCGTTCCTATGTGAACACCGACGTGACCGGAACCGAGTTCGGCGGTGTGCTCAAGAACCTCATCGCGGTGGCCATCGGCATCGTCGACGGTGTCGGCTACGGCGAGAACACCAAGGCCTCGATCATCACCCGCGGACTGGTCGAGATGACCGACTTCGCCGTGGCCTACGGGGCGCACCCGGAAACCCTGGCCGGCCTGGCCGGGCTCGGTGACCTCATCGCCACCTGCCAGTCGCCACTGTCGCGCAACAACACGGCGGGCCGGCTGCTCGGCCAGGGTTACAGCATCCACGACGTGGTCAAGCAGATGCAGCAGACCACGGAAGGCCTGGCCTCGGTCGGCCCCGTCCTCGAACTCGCCCGCGCCAAGGGCGTCGATATGCCCATCGTCGAGCAGGTACGCCAAGTGCTCGACGGCACTCTCAACCCGCGGGACATAGCCCCGCACCTCACCACCGAGTCCAGCGAACCGCAGGGCGAAAGGACGAACGATGACTCTCACGGTGGTACTGCTTTTTGGGGGACGGTCAAGCGAACACTCGATCAGCTGCGCAACGGCGGGCGGGGTGCTCGCGGCAATTGACCGTGAACGCTACACCGTCATTCCGGTGGGCATCACGCCGGATGGCGCCTTCGTGCTCGAAGACGATGACCCGGCGAAGTTCGTGCTGCATCCCGGCGCCGGCGCAGACGACCTCCCGACCGTCCGAGAGAACGGTACCCGGGTGCGCTGGCCCGACAGTGCGAACAGCCGCGAAATGACCGTTGTCGACGCCGACGGGGAACGATCCCTCGGCAGTGTCGACCTGGTCTTCCCGATCCTGCACGGTCCGTACGGCGAAGACGGCACCGTTCAGGGCATGCTGGAACTGATCGGGCTGCCCTATGTCGGGTCGGGAGTGCTCGCCTCCGCCCTCGGCATGGACAAGCATTTCACCAAAACCGTCTTCGACCAGGCCGGCCTGCCCATCGCCCCGTGGCACACGGTGACGGCCGCCGACTGGGAGGCCGAACCCGAGCATGCCTACGACGCCCTGACGACGCTGGGCGTGCCCGTGTTCGTGAAACCGGCCCGGGCCGGATCCAGCGTGGGTGTGAGCCGGGTGAACGCCCCCGACCAGCTGGCCGCCGCCATGACGCTCGCGCTGCGCGAAGACGACAAGGTGCTCATCGAAGCGGGCCTCGTCGGCCGGGAACTCGAAGTCGCCGTTCTGCAGGGCCGCCCGGGGGAGCCGTGCCGGGCATCCGTGGCCGGAGAAGTGATCGTGACCGGCCGGGAATTCTACGACTTCGCCGCCAAATACCTCGGTGCCGGTGGTATCGAACTGGTGTGCCCGGCACCGCTCGAGCCGCACGATCTCGCCGAGATGCAGCGCCTCGCTGTGGCGGCGTTCAACGCGATCTCGGCCGAGGGCCTGGCCCGGGTCGACTTCTTTCTCACCGACCACGGCTGGGTGATCAACGAGATCAACACCATGCCCGGTTTCACCGCCATTTCGATGTTCCCCAGCTGCTGGCTGGCCAGCGGCTACACCTACCCGCAACTGATCGACGAACTCATCTCGGTGGCGCTCGCCCGCGCCTAGCCGATGCTTCGGGGCGGGCCCGGTCGCTACTCGGTGGGGATCTCCAGGTCTTCGGCGCCGACGCAGGCCCGGGTCTGCGGAATGAACTTCAAGGCCGTCGACAGGTCCACGAGCACGGTCGAGCCGGCGACCTTCTCGGAATCCAGCACAACCTCCGTAGCCGGTTCACGGCCGTAGGTGGTGAAGCGGAACCGCGGCGCGTCGGAATCGTCCTCGATCCAGTCCACCCCGTTGATGTTCACGCACGAGTCCGTGGTCGGCGGGATCAGGGCGACCCCGCAATGCAACAGGATGCTGGCCGGGTTGCCCCACGCCCCGGTCGCCTGCGCGTTGGTTTCCCGGCGCGGCTCGTCGGCGACCGTGTCGGGCAGCCGCACGATCAGATCGGCGCACCCGGGGTTGGTGGCGTCGTCGGCCGGGGTGAGCGGCACTGCGGGCGTGCACGCGGCCAGCAGCGTGACACCGGCCAGCAGCAGTGCGGTGGAACCGACCAGCCGGCGTCCGGTCGGTCGGGGGCGCCGAGGTGTGGTGTCGACAGGTGCGGGGCGGAGCGGGAAACGAGAAGTCACAGACTCAGGTTACCGTTTGAAGCATGATGACTTCCTCGGGGCCCACCGAACCGCCTACTGTTCCGGTCGAAGCGGGTGCCGGCCCGACGCTCGCCGACCTCAGCGAAGGAGCTGTGCTGGCACGTATCTTTCCCCGGCTGCCCGCGGCCGCGGCACAGCTGCTGGGCCCCGGCGATGACGCCGCCGTCATCGCCGCGCCCGACGGCCGGTTCGTGGTGACGACCGACATGATGATTCAGGGCCCTGATTTTCGGCTGGCCTGGTCGACGCCACGCGACCTCGGCTGGAAGGCGGCGGCCACCAACCTGTCTGATGTCGCGGCGATGGGCGCCCGGCCCACCGCCCTGGTGGTGGCGATCGCCGCACCACCGTCAACCCCGGTGAGTGTGCTGGAAGGCATCTGCGACGGTCTGCGTGAGTGCTGCGAGGCACTGGCGCCCGGCTGTGGCGTCGTGGGGGGAGATCTGTCCGCCTCGGACGGCCTGACCCTGGCCGTGACCGCGTTCGGCGACCTCGAGGGCCGACAGCCCGTTCTGCGCTCCGGCGCCCGTGTCGGCGACACGGTGGCTCTCTGCGGGCGGCTCGGCGAGGCCGGCGAAGGTCTCGAACTGCTGTTTCGCTTCGGAGTCGACGAGTGCGGAACGCCGGATGCCGCCCGTGCAGACGCGCTCAAGTCGCAGCATCCGCGGGCTGTCGCCGCCCAGCTGCGTCCGGAACCCCCCGTGGGCAGCGGTCCCGCCGCCGCGCTGGCCGGGGCAACGTCGATGCTCGACGTCTCCGACGGCCTGGCCATCGACGCCGGCCGCATCGCCCGGGCCAGCGGGGTAGGCCTCAATTTTCTCAGTGCGGCCCTGGGTTCCTCGCCCGAGCGCGCGCTGGGCGGCGGCGAAGACCACGGTCTGCTCGCCACCTTCCCGCCGCAGGCCACGCTGCCCGCCGGCTTTCGCGCTCTGGGCGTGGTCACGGCAGACATCGGCGCCGTGCTGGTGGACGGCGTGCCGCACGCTCAGGGCGGCTGGGACCCGTACCGCGGCTGGGACGGTGCCGCCTGAGGCACACCGACGGCCGGTCGGCCGGCCAGGTCAGGCGGGCGGCGAGGCGTACCAGACCGTGGTGTCGCCGTAGTCCTTGCGCCGGTCCCGTTCCAGGCCGGCGCCCCAGACCGGCTCGGGGGAGCGGGAGCTGCGTTCCACGATCACGAGCGCATCCTCGGCCAGGAGCGGGGCCAACGCCGACAGATTGTGGGCGAGCTCGGCGTCGCTGAGGTCATAGGGCGGGTCGATGAAGACCACGTCGAAGCCATCCGGCGTCGAGGCCAGGAACGAGGTGACCGCCTGGCTGCTCACCCGCACAGAGAGCAACTCCTGGCCCTCGGCCACCCGGCGGGGCTCGGCCTTCTTCACGGCGTCGCCGTTCTTGCGGCACATCTGTGCCGCAGCGAAACCGTTTTCCACCAGGGTGACCACCCGTGCACCGCGGCTGGCGGCCTCCAGGCCGAGGGCGCCGGACCCGGCGTAGAGGTCGAGCACTCGCATGCCGGTGAGGGCATCGCGCGCATCCAGCGCGGAGAA
Source organism: Cryobacterium sp. (assembly GCA_046496385.1). Taxonomy (GTDB): domain Bacteria; phylum Actinomycetota; class Actinomycetes; order Actinomycetales; family Microbacteriaceae; genus Cryobacterium. The sequence continues at coordinate 4,629 of JAWOHA010000285.1, forward strand.
GATGGCCTCACGCACCCGGTCGCTCGTGGGCCGGGTGCCGGACTTGGGCACCAGAAGAGTGAGGGAACCGGCGAACCCGGAAATAATTCGTGTCATGGTGGCTTCGAGCCTAGCTTCCGTCCCGCCACCGGGCCGGTTCGCCGAAGCCCGGCTGTCGGCGCTCGCCCGTACGATGAAGCCATGACCGGTTCGGACAGTGACCCAGACCTCTTCGGCGACCCCGGCTCCGTCGTTGTGCCCGATGTGCCCGAGGTGTCCGCTGTGCCCACTGCGATCAACCTCGAGCTCCGCGAGACGGACTCGCTGGGGTCCGTGAACCTCGACACCGACCTGACCCGGATCCTGGGAAAACGCTCCGCCACGGCGCTTGGCACCGCGTTCGGAATGCGCACCGTGGCAGACCTGCTCGGCCACTACCCGCGCCGCTACGAACTACGCGGTGAATCCACCGTGCTGAGCCAGCTGCCACTGGACGAAAACGCCACCGTCGTGGCCGAGGTGGTCTCCGCGGTGCAGCGCACCATGAAGAACCGCCCCGGAACTGTCGTGGAGGTGACCATCTCCGACGGCCGTGGCATGCTCACCCTGATCTTCTTCAGCAAGACCAGCCAGAAATGGCGGTTGGACGAACTGCGCCCCGGCGTGCGCGGAATCTTCGCCGGCAAGGTGACCCTACGCCAGGGCCACCGGCAGCTGGCGCACCCGGCCTACCGCACCTTCGAGGGTGAACTCGCCGACGCTGCCGATCCCCGCGTCAAACGCCTGCTGCTGGAGATTATCCCGATCTATCCCGCCACCGCCGCCTTCACGAGCTGGCAGATCCAGGCCTGCCTCGAGTTGGTCTTCGCGGGTCTGGCGCCGGTGCCCGACCCGGTACCCGAACAACTCCTGCGCGCAGAAAACCTCATGCCGCAGGGCCGGGCCCTGGAGCTCATTCATCGGCCCCACTCGCAGGCCGACTGGGAGGGCGCTCGTGACACGCTGCGCTTCACCGAAGCCTGGGTTCTGCAGTGTGCGCTCGTGCAGCAACGCCTGGCTGCCCGGGAACGCCTCACCACCAGCCGGATGCCCGTGGCCGGCGGTCTGCTGGAACGCTTCGACGCCGCGCTGCCCTTCGACCTGACCAGCGATCAGCACATCGTGGCGGCCGAACTGGCCCACGACCTCGCCGACACCGCCCCGATGAACCGACTGTTGCAGGGAGAGGTCGGATCGGGCAAAACCGTCGTCGCGTTGCGCGCCATGCTCGCCGTTGCCGACAGCGGCGGTCAGGCCGCTTTTCTCGCCCCCACCGAGGTGCTGGCCTCGCAACACCTGCGGTCGATCACCGCCATGCTCGGCCCCGACCTGGCGGCCGAGATCATGCCTACCCTGCTCACCGGGCAGTTGCCCGCCGCCGAGAAACGCAGGGCGCTGCTGGGCATCGTCAGCGGCCAGGCGCGCATCGTGGTGGGAACCCATGCCCTGCTCAGCGACAACGTGGCGTTCTTTGACCTGGGGCTCGTTGTGATCGACGAGCAGCACAGGTTCGGCGTGGACCAGCGTGAGACGCTGCGGCTCAAGGCCGCCCGGCCCCCGCATACCCTCGTGCTCACGGCCACACCGATTCCGCGCACGCTCGCCATGACCGTGTTCGGGGACCTTGACGTGAGCACGATCACGGTGCTCCCCGTGGGGCGCCAGGGCATCACGAGCGTCGTCGTGCCGCTGAGTGAACATCCCGAATGGTTTCTGCGCATCTGGGAACGTCTCGCCGAGGAACTCTCCCTCGGGCGGCAGGCGTTCGTCGTGTGCCCCGCCATCGCCCCCAAGGACATCGAGGAACAGCCCGGGGCTTCCGCAGCGTCTCCCGAAGCGGCCGGAACAAACCCCAACGCCCGGAATCCGACCGGAAGCGGCCACCGGGCCCGGCCCGTCGACCCCGACGCTGTGCCGCTGACCGACGTCGAGACCCTGCTCGGGCGGCTTCAGGCGCACGCTCCGCTGGCCGGCGCTCGCATCGCGGCGCTGCACGGACGCATGACGAGCGAGGAGAAAGACCAAACCATGCGTGCCTTCGCTGCGGGCGAGATCGACGTGATCGTCGCCACGACCGTCATCGAGGTCGGGGTAGACGTTCCCAACGCCTCGGCCATGGTCGTCATGGACGCCGAACGCTTCGGAGTGTCCCAACTCCACCAGTTGCGCGGCCGGGTCGGCCGTGGCAGCGTGCCCGGACTGTGCCTGCTCGTCACCCATGCCGCGCCGGGGTCCAACGCCCGCGAACGCATCGACGCCGTCGCGGGAACGCTCGACGGTTTTCGCCTCGCCGACCTCGACCTCGCGCTGCGGCAGGAGGGCAACGTGCTCGGCAACACCCAGTCCGGTGACCGGTCTGCGCTGCGGCTGCTGCGCGTCGCGACCGACGGCGGCATCATCGCCCGGGCCCGCATAGCCGCGGTGCGCCTGGTCACGGGCGACCCGCGCCTCGGCACAGAACCGGTGTTGCGCGACGCGGTGGCCCGCCGTCTTGACGACTCCGAACGCACCTGGCTGCGCAAAAGCTAGCCGGCCGCGCACGGAGAAGACCGGGGGAGCCCGGGGGGAGCCCGGCTCAGCGGAGCGTACTAAGCTCACGGTATGCGCAGGATCGCCGTCGTCCCCGGATCATTCGACCCCGTCACTCTCGGACACCTGGATGTGATCCGCCGAGCCGCCGGGCTGGTCGACGAGCTCCACGTGCTCGTGGTGCACAACCCCGGAAAAACCGCGCTGCTGCCGATCAGCCAGCGGGTGTCCCTGATCGAGCAGGCCATCATCGAAGCGGGACTGCCCGGCAATATCGTGGTGTCCAGCTGGAGCGTGGGCCTTCTCGTGGACTACTGCGTCGATGTGGGCGCGAGCGTGATCGTCAAGGGAATCCGTTCCCAGATCGACGTGGGTTACGAGACACCGATGGCCATCGTCAACCGCAACCTCGCCGCAGTGGAGACCATCTTTCTGCTGCCCGACCCGGCCAACGCGCATGTCTCCAGTTCTCTGGTGCGTCAGGTTGCCGGTCTCGGCGGCGACGTGACCCCGTATGTACCGCCGGCCGTGGCCCGGTACCTGGAGCGCGTGGAAGTATGACCGTCCCGACCGCTCGCGCCGGATTGCCGCCGATGTCGGACCCCTCGGACATGGGCCCGCTCGACGTCGAGACCCTCGGGCGGGAAGTCGTGCGCAACATCGAGACCGTCATCGACGGCAAGCACGACGCGGTCTTCACCGCTCTGACGGTTCTGCTGGCCGGCGGCCACCTGCTCATCGAAGACGTGCCCGGCGTCGGCAAGACCATGCTCGCCAAGGCGCTGGCCCGTTCCGTGGACTGCAGCACGGGTCGGATCCAGTTCACCCCCGACCTGCTGCCCTCCGACGTGACCGGCGTCTCGGTCTTCAACCAGGCCCAGAACCGCTTCGAGTTCAAACCCGGGCCGGTGTTCGCGAACATTGTCATCGGCGACGAGATCAACCGGGCCAGCCCCAAGACGCAGTCCGCGCTGCTGGAATGCATGGAAGAGCGTCAGGTCACCGTCGACGGCACCACGTACCCCCTGGACCTGCCGTTCACCGTGGTCGCCACCCAGAACCCCATCGAGATGGAGGGAACCTACGCTCTTCCCGAAGCCCAGCGGGACCGTTTCATGGCCCGCATCTCGATGGGGTACCCCGACCTGGGCTCCGAGCTGGCCATGCTCGATGCCCGAGACGACGCCGGCCCGCTGTCCCGCATCGCTTCGGTCGTCTCTGCGGACCGGCTGCGCGCCATGATGGCGGCCGCCCGGGCCGTCTTCGCCTCGGCCACGGTGAAGGAATACGCGGTCATGATCGCACGCGCCACCCGGGACGACCGTGACCTGCGTCTTGGTGCCAGCCCGCGAGCCACCCTGCAGCTGATCCGGGCGGCGAAAGCCCGGGCGGCCCTGCACGGCCGAGACTACGTTCTGCCCGACGACGTCGACAGCCTCGCCGTCACGGTGCTCGG
>JAWOHA010000311.1:0-5603 GCA_046496385.1 Cryobacterium sp.
TGAGCGCGGTGTTCCTCCTTGCGGCCTCGCACGCGTCATGATCGATTTCCACCCCCACCGCGCGGATGGCGCCGAGTTTCAGGGCTGCAATCGCAAGAAGACCGGTTCCGCAGCCGAAATCCAAGACCGAGCTGTTCTTGAAGTTCTCCCAATCGCGTCCCATTCGGGCCAGGGCCTTCAGGCAAAGAAGGGTCGTGGGATGTCTTCCTGTGCCGAAAGCCAGTTCTGCGTCAAGGAGAATGGTTCGTGGGTCTTCTGGTCGCGGTACGGTGGAATCACAAGGTTGGATGGTCAAGCCGGGAATGGGCTGATAAGGGGTTCGTTCTCTGAACGGCGGGGGCTCGCAGTAGGCAAGGTTCCTTACCCGGAAATCAACCTTCTCCGCCATGGGCAGGGATTTTTCCAGTTCCGCCGCCAGCCTGGATAGAGCCAGCAGGTCACGGTCAAGGGTTTTGTGGTCCGAAAAAAGCAGTATTCTGCTTTTACCCCCTTCCCCCTGCTCAAGGGTTGGACCCAGCGACTCGATCATCGTGCACAGGGGACCCAGGGCCTCGTTAGGTCCCGCGATCGCAATTTCGATTTTCACGGCTTCCCCTTCCCTTTTTTCTCCTCGTGTCAGGGTTTTTATTGACTTGGATAGTCATATTTTCTTCTTGAAGGAACGCACAAAATTAAACTATAAAGTGAGTTTACGCAAGGGGGGCCGGGAGGCCGGGTGGATCCTGATGGACGACCTCCTTGCGTTCCCGGGCGTCACGCTCGGGGATCGCCCGGTTGGCACGTGCGAGGAGGGTGTCACCGTCCTTGCTGCCGAGGGCGACCCGGATCCCCTGGAGCGCCTGGCCCGTCAGCTCCTCACCGCCGAGCTCAACCTCAACTCGGGAAGTGAGACGTGCCCGGCGGCGGAAGAGACGGTCACGGTGGCCCACGCCCTGCTGTCGTCTCTGGGCTACGCGGGGCCGGGCCGAGCCACGCCGACCATCGACGACGAGGCATCCGACTCGCTCGGCCGTGTCGCCGATCTCCTCAGCGCCTACAACTCGGGCGAACTCTGCCGCTGAGCAATGTGAATTCGTTCTCAAGCTTTTGGCTGCAATCCCGATAACCAGTGTGTTGGCGGGCGTCGCGCCCGGCGGGGGCAGGCTCAGGTGAGGAGGACATATGCGGTCTTGGGTGTCGTTGGTACTCGGTTTCCTGCTGATCCTGGCCGCCGCCGGTGGGGCGGCTGCTGCCACGAATGTGGTGACTCTGCCCGGAGGTGACGGCGAGCCTCCCGGGGCCGACCACTGGCCGAGCCCCGAGGCGCCCAACGACAAAGCGCGCGGCCTCGTCTTCAATGGTCTGTTCCCCGGACAGGGCAACGGGCCCTGCGAGGGCATGTTCGAGATCTCGGTGCCGGGCTCCCCGCCCATCTGCACCCACGGGCCCGACCCGGCCCCGCCCGGCGTCGACGTGACCGTCGCCCGGGACTTCTCCTCTGAAGGCGCCGCCACCGCCGCCGAAGGCACCGTCCCGGTGATCGGCGACGGGGAGTCCGGCAACCGGGTCCAGGTCGTCTACGCCGTCTCCACCGATAAGACCAACCGGGCCGACCAGATCGTGCCGTTGATCCCCGGCTGGGCCGGCGAAGTCGACCGGGTGTTCGCCGAGTCGGCCGCCCAGGTCGGTGGCCAACGGCACGTGCGGTTCGTCACCAACCCGGACGGAACCCTCAACGTGGCCGTGGCGGTCCTTTCTCCTACCGGCGACGACTCGATCGGCAACACGATCAGCGAATTGAAGGCCCTCGGCCTCAACGACCCCTCCCGCAAGTACCTGGTGTGGATGGACGCCAATCTCTATTGCGGGATCGCCCAGATCTACTCGGACGACAAACCCACCCAGGACAACTACAACAACGGGCGGTTCCCCATGTACGCCCGGGTCGACGCCGGCTGCTGGGGTCGCACCTACAGCGTGGAAGCCCATGAGCTGATGCACACCCTCGGCGGCGTGCAGCCTTCGGCACCCAATGCAAGCGCCGCGTATCACTGCACCGACGAGAACGACCGCATGTGCTACAAGGACGGCGCCGGCGTGACCATGCAGTACGTGTGCCCCTCCGGCAACGAGGCGTACATGGACTGCAACCACGACGACTACTACCACCCGTCCCCGCCCGACGGGTCGTACCTGGCCTCGCACTGGAACACCGCCGATTCTTCGTTCCTGGAAGCCGGCCCGGGAGGCGATCCGCCGCCGAATGCGGCTCCGTTCGTGGATGCCGGTCCGAATCTGTCGGTGACGTTGCCGGAGGCGGCGTCGCTGGACGGGACGGTGTCCGATGACGGTTTGCCCGGTGGGACGCTGACGACCGCCTGGTCGACGTTCTCCGGTCCCGGTGTGGTGACGTTTGGTGACCCGTCTTCGGTGGACACGACGGCAACGTTCCCGGCGGCCGGCACCTATGTGCTGGAGCTGTTGGCCGACGACGGTGAGCTGGTGTCGACGGACACGGTGACCGTGACGGTCGAGGATGCCCCGCCGCCGCCATCGCCTCCGCCGGTCAACGAGGCGCCGTCGGTTGATGCCGGTCCGGACCTGTCGGTGACGCTGCCGGACGATGCTGTTCTGAACGGGGCGGTGTTGGACGACGGGTTGCCGGACGGGACGCTGACAACGGCCTGGTCGAAGGCGTCGGGTCCGGGGACGGTGACGTTCGGGAATGCGGCGGCGGTGGACACGACTGCGTCGTTCTCGGCGCCGGGTGAGTATGTGCTGGAGCTGTCGGCCGGTGACGGCGAACTGGTGTCCACCGACACTGTGACGGTCACGGTCGACGAGGCGGCTCCGCCTCCCGGTCCGACCGAGGTGACCGACACCTTCGAGTCGAGCCTCAATCGCAAGAGCCCCACCCGGAGCTTCGAGGTGACGGTGGCCGAGGGGTCGTTCACTGCCACTCTCACCGTTGCCGCCGAAAGCGCACGCGGCAAGAAGGCGGCGCCCGCCCCACCGGAGTTGACCTTGGAACTGTTTGACGCGACCGGTAAATCGTTGGCTGTCGCCACCGGACCGAGCCCGGTCGTACTGGTCGGGAGCCTGGCCGCCGGGACCTACACGTACGTGGTGAGCGGCTCGACCAAAGCGAGCTTCACCCTCGAGGTGACCCACCTGGAGTGAGGACGTAAGAGGCCTGCCAACCGTGTGAGCCAGCGCTCTTCCGGCTCACGCGGCGCGGCTTGACTGGCTTTGCCCGGCCGGTGTTGGTGTCGGCTCGTGCGCCACGGACGCCGGGTTACTGGAAGAACTGGAGCACCTGCTCCGGTGGTAACCAGGCCGAGACGGCCGCCAAGCTCGGCGGCACCGCTCAGCGGTCGAACGATGCGGCCCACACGCTGGCGAGGGCGCTCCTCGCGGCACGGTTGAACCAGGACGCCGGTGCTTGCACCGCGGCCGGGTACGACTTCCTAGCCGTGTACGAGTTCGACGGCACCTTCGAGCAGCTTCTGACCGCAGCCGACGGCGTTCTCACGCAGGTCGGGTTCGACGGGACCGGCGACTACCTGGGTTCGAAGAACAAGAAGTCCAAGGACCTCGCGACCTACGCGCTGTTCCTGTACGAGATCATCGACGACCACAACAACGGCTACATCTGCACGGGAGAACCCTCTCACTGGGGGATCACCCTGGCAGTAGCGACGAGTGATGAAGGGGCCCGGCATCCAGCCGAGCCCCTTCATGAGGTGACCTCGTTCGTTGCCGGCACCAACACGATCGACATCTTCACCGAAGAGAACGAGCGCTGGGGCAGCATGGGCGAACCTGTGCTCGACCTTGACTGCCAGTACACCACCTACGAGACCGCCCGGGGCTACGGGGAAGACTTCCCGGGCGCCAACTGGGCGACGCACTTCACGTACGTGGTGCAGAAGGTGCTCGTCGACACGGTCCAGGTTCCGGGAACCGGCGGCACGGTCGAGAGCACTGCATTGGCCGACGGAATCGGCTTCGAGTTCAGTGCCAGCGGAACCCACAGACTCGCGAACTGGGGCGATGCTGGCATGGCCGATGCCCAGTGCTCCTGTCGACTCGAGGCATGCCTGCCGGCCGGGTACGTGGCCGACAACGGTGCGGCATGGGTGAACGGCGACGACCTCAGCTGGCCGAACTACCTCGAGGTGTGGGTCGATGGGGCGGCCTTCGATTGGCAGCCAGACATGCAAGGCGCTCCATTCGGTCGTGATCCGGGCAATCTGTACACGGGCACGTACACCGGCGACGGTACAACGGCGGAGTTCTTCATCCCGGACAACTATTACTCGGACAACAGCGGCTTCATCACCATCCACGACTCCTGCTGAACGAGACGTACGATGGTGCGATGTCCAGGCCGTGCCATGTGTTGCGGGTGTTCACCAGGGGTGACGACGGGGGGAACCACCTCGGCGTCGTCAACGACGTCGTCGGTCTCTCAACCGAGCGCATGCAGTCCATCGCAGCGGATCTCGGGTTCTCCGAGACCGTGTTCATCGACTGGACCGATGCCAGCGATGACCCGAGCGTCCGCATCTTCACCCCTGCGGACGAGCTCCCCTTTGCGGGCCACCCGCTCGTCGGTGCATCGTGGGTGCTGTCGGCGCTCGGTCCGATGGCGACCGGTCGGATGCGGACCGGCGTCGGGCCTGTTGAGTACCTCGTCGACGGCGACGTCGTCACCGTCCGGTGTGACATCGACATCGAGGTCGTGGAACCGGACGACGTCGCTGCGGTGGCGTCCGCAGCCGGCATGCCAGGACCTGTCTCGACGATGCGCCTCGGCCTCCCGAAGGAGTACCTCATCGCCGAGTACGGCGCCTTCGACACCGTCGCCGGACTGCTCCCCGACATGGAAGCCCTCACGGGCAGGTTCGGGTTCCTCGCGTACGCCCGCCGCGGTGACGAGGTGAAGGCCCGGTTCTTCGCTCCCGGCACGGCGGTCCCCGAGGACCCTGCGACAGGTTCGGCCGCAGTTGCCCTCGCACGCGTCCTGTCCCTGCGCGGCGAACCATCAGGCGCAGTCACGGTGTACCAGGGGGACGAGATCGGCCACCCGTCGACGATCCACCTCGCGTGGAACCCGTCAGCCACCACGATTGGGGGCACCGTCCGGCGCGATGAAATGCGCATGGTTCCGTGAGGTGAGCTCACTCGACCTGCGCAGTGTGCCGAGCGAGCGGGCACGCTACCGTCACGGCATGCGCACCTCCTCCACATTGCTTGTCGCCCTTGCACTGCTCATCGTCGGTTGCTCGTCGACGTCAGAAACCACGACCACCACGACCACCACGGCCACCACGACCACCACGACCATCCCGGATCCCGAGAGCGCCCTGTTCATCGACGCCGAAGGCATGTGCCGAACCCTCGACCTGATGGTGGCCGGAGGCGTTCCCGCACCGCAGGCGGCGGCAGCGATGCTCGACGTTGACCTCGCCAGCGCAACCTCCACCGAGCGTGCCGAATACGGCGACCTCCTCGCCTCATCACCCCAGACGACATGTCCCGAGCACCGGCTCTACGCCGAGGACGTCACCTACTGGCTCGGCTTCTGAACGGTCCCTGATCGCCTTTGGGTCTGCCTGCAG
>JAWOHA010000129.1:0-11253 GCA_046496385.1 Cryobacterium sp.
CATTTATATACAATATTTTATCATATAGCACTTTTATTTTCGCTGTGTTATGGGGATGTCTGTGCACAGGAATCCATTCCAGTAGAAAGATCTGAAAATAAAATTATTGTAGGAGGTGAAATATATTATCTTCACCTGGTTAAGGCAGGTCAAACTCTTTATTCTATCAGCAGGGCTTATGGAATAAAAGATACAGTTATTAAGACGGAAAACCCTTCTGTCTTGTCAGGTTTAAAAACAGGTCAGGTTCTTAAAATACCTTTTAAAAGTATACCTGAAAAACCGGTATATCAGGAAAGGGATACATCTCTGTACATCACCCATGTTCTGCAAAAGGGAGAAACATTATTTTCTCTTTCCAGAGTTTATAATGTAAGATGGATTCGAGCAGCGCGGTGCCCATCACCGGAATCGCGACGTTCAGCTCGAAGGACCCGGACGCACCCGACCAGGCGATGGTCGCGTCGTTGCCGATCACGCGGGAGCAGACCATGAGCACGGCCTCGGGGATGACCGGGTTGACCTTGCCCGGCATGATCGAGGAGCCGGGCTGCAGATCGGGGATGTTGAGTTCGCCGAAACCCGTGTTGGGGCCAGAACCCATCCAGCGCAGGTCGTTGCAGATCTTTGTGAGGCTCACGGCGACGGTGCGCAGGGCGCCGGACGCGTCGACGAGGCCGTCACGGTTGGCCTGCGCCTCGAAGTGGTCGCGGGCTTCGGTGATGGGCAGCTCCGTCTCGGTGACGAGCAGCTCGATGACCAGCTGGGAGAACCCGGCCGGCGTGTTGATGCCGGTCCCGACAGCGGTGCCGCCGAGCGGCACCTCGGCCACACGGGGCAGGGCGGAGCGCACGCGCTCAATGCCCAGTCGCATCTGGCGCGCGTAGCCGCCGAATTCCTGGCCGAGCGTGACCGGGGTCGCATCCATGAGGTGGGTGCGACCGGCTTTCACGGCCTCTTTCCACAGCTCGGCCTTCGCCTCCAGGGACACCGCAAGGTGGTCCAGCGCCGGAACGAGCTCATCGATGAGCGCGCTCGTGACGGCGAGGTGCACCGAGGTGGGGAAGACGTCGTTGGAGGACTGGCTCGCGTTGACGTGGTCGTTGGGGTGTACGGGGCTGCCGAGCGAACGGGTCGCGAGGGTCGCCAGAACCTCGTTCATGTTCATGTTCGACGAGGTGCCACTACCGGTCTGGTACACGTCGATGGGGAACTCGGCGTCATGCGCGCCGGTGATGACCTCATCGGCGGCCGCGGCGATCGCGGAGGCGATCTGCTCATCGAGCACGCCGAGCTTCGCGTTGGCGATCGCGGCAGACTTCTTGATGCGGGCGAGCGCCGCGATCTGGGCCGCTTCCAGAGTGGCGCCGGAGATGGGGAAGTTCTCCACAGCACGCTGGGTCTGGGCGCCGTACAGGGCGCGGGCGGGCACCTTCACCTCGCCCATCGTGTCGTGTTCGATCCGGTAGTCGGAGAGTGCTGAGTTGTCCACCACTATGTGATTCCCTTTCAGGTTGCCCGGCTCAGCTGGCTGAGTCGAGCCGATGAGTGCTTCGGTTATCGTGCTTCGTGAGCGCGCCCGGCCTCGCGGCCTAGATCACGCCCACGACGATGTTGGGGTCGGCCTGACCTTCACGCAGCCGGTAATTCGCGCCGACGATAGCCAATGTACCGTTCGCAATGGCCTCGCTCACGATCTCCGACCGCTCCAGAAGCTCCGCGACGGTGTCACGCAGGTGTTCCCGGCCCACCGCTGCCGCGTCGACGGCCTCGGGAACGAGGAACGTCGCATCCGTGGTGCCGCTCACCCGGCGCACGGCGGGAACGATCTTGTCGATGATGTGACCGATGTGCGGCGGCAGCGCGGTGGCGTCGGCGGTCTGGGAATCGATCGCGGCCCGCACGGCACCACAGCTGTCGTGGGCGAGCACCAGAATCAGGGGCACACCAAGTACGGCGATCGCGTACTCCAGAGAGCCGAGCACCGAGTTGGAGATGATCTGCCCGGCGTTACGCACCACGAAGAGGTCTCCGAGGCCCTGGTCGAAGATGATCTCCGCGGCCAGCCGTGAGTCGCTGCAGCCCAGCAGGGCGGCGTGCGGGGTCTGCTTGTCGGAGAGCTCCGCCCGACGGTCCACGTCGGCGCGGTGCCGCGGGGTACCCGTCACGAAGCGCGCATTGCCGTCGCTGAGCTGTTTCCAGGCTTCGGCCGGGGTCGGAGTCCGGATCGGGCTCCGGGTCGGGGCCGGGTATTCAGTCACGGGCGTTGTCCTTGATGTTCGGGGCGAGGGACTCCGCAAGGACACTGAATTCATCGGGGTCTGCGGTGCCGAGGAGCACGTACGTGCTCAGACCGGAGGTGGTCACGAGCGCATACTCGAAGTTGCCCACGGGGTCGGTCGCCGGGTTCAGGTGCACGTCCCACTGCACGCCGGCAATGCTGCGGGTATCGAGCGCGGCGACATTCTGCACCTGCCCGGCGAGCCAGGTCGGGTTGGTGCCGAGGCCCTGGGTGAGTCCGATGAACTGCTTCTCAGCGGTGATCAGGCCGATATACCAGGTTGAGATTCCATCGTTGGTGCCGGGGGTCCACTCGGCAGAATTGGCGCGCCAGCCGTCGGGAAGCTCCGGGTTCGCTAGGGGCGCGTCAACGCTGGGCTGCAGTTGCGCCACCGTCGTGCCGAAGTCCACCTCACGCAGAATCGGCGTGTCGTTGCGCGGCACCAGAAGCACCAGCACCAGCACGGTCACGAGGGTGGCGAGCAGGGAGAAGACCAGGTTGTTGATGGTCTTGCGCGAGCGGTACTTGCGCGAGCCCTCGGCCTTGCGCTCCGCTGTTTCCTGCGGGGTTTCCGGGCGGCCGAGCTCGGCCACGACCCGCGGCGAGCGCTTCTCGCGGCTCATTCGGCGGCCGATTGCCGCGCGCGGGCGGCATCCAGCCGTGCCTTCGCCCCGATCAGCCACTGCTCGCAGATGCCGGCGAGGGTTTCGCCCCGTTCCCAGAGAGTGAGGGACTGCTCGAGCGTGTTGGAGCCCTGCTCCAGCTCCTGCACAACCCGCACGAGTTCATCGCGGGCTTGTTCGTAGGAGAGCGCGCCGGCGCCGGACTCGGTGGGGTCTGCGGAGGGTGTCGAAGCGGGCGTCGTCATAGGGTCCATCCTATTTTGCAATCGAGTCGCCCGCAGCGAGGGTGGGCTCTGTCGGCTCTGTCGGCTCTGTCGCGGTCGCCGACAGGATTCCTCCGGCGAGGGTCAGGCGCAGCGACGTTCCCGACGGGGCGTCGTCGGGCGCGCGCACCACCCTGCCGCCGGGGCCCTGCACGATGGCATAGCCGCGGTCCAGAGTGCCCTGCGGCGACAGCGCCCGCAGCTGCGAACGCAGGTCGGTCACGGTCGCAGCGGCCCGTTCCACGACCCGGTCGATGAGTTCGCTGCCGCGCGCCACATACCGGGTGAGGTCTTCGGCGCGGGAGTCCACGATCCACGCCGGGGTACTCAGCACCGGACGGGACCGCAACTGGCCGATCCGGTCGACTTCAGCCGAGAGGATGCCGGTGAGCCGGTTGCTCAGGCGGGCCCGAGCCTGTTGTACCCGGTTGAGTTCGTCGGACACGTCGGGCACGACGCGTTTGGCGGCATCCGTGGGCGTGGAGGCTCTCAGGTCTGCGACGTCGTCGAGCAGCGGCCGGTCGTTCTCGTGACCGATGGCGCTGACCAGCGGCGTGCGGCAGGCTGCGGCCGCCCGCACCAGGATCTCGTCGCTGAAGGTCAGCAGGTTCTGAAAGTCACCGCCGCCACGAGCCACGATGATCACGTCGACCTCGGGGTCGGCGTCGAGGCGCACAATCGCGGCCGTCACCTCGGCGACGGCGCGTTCACCCTGCACCGCGGCGTGCGCCACCCGAAACATGACGGCGGGCCAGCGTAGCTGGGCGTTGCGGAGGACGTCTTTCTCGGCGTCGGAATCCTTGCCGGTGACCAGGCCGATGCAGACCGGCAGGAAGGGCAACGGTTGTTTGCGGCCGGCGTCGAAGAGGCCCTCCTTCGCCAGCTGCACGCGCAACCGCTCCAGGCGTTCGAGCATGTCGCCGAGCCCGACATGGCGCAGCTCGAAGACCTGCATGGTGAGGGTTCCGCCCTTGACCCAGTAGTTGGGTTTGACCAGCGCGATGACCCGGTCGCCCTGCGCGAAGGTACCGGTGAGGCGGGCCCGCACCGACGACCAGACCGTGAAACTCACGGTGGCGTCTTCGCCGAGGTCTTTCAGCTTGCCGTAGACGTTGCCGCCGCTGCCGCCCCACTGGGTGATCTCGCCCTCCACCCAAACGGTGCCGAGGCGCTCGATGTAGCCGCGGATCTTCTGGGACAGCAGGGCGACGGGCCACGGCGTTTCGAGGGTGGCGGGTGCATCCGTCATCAAAGTTTTCCTCCCACGGTTGGTTCAGGTCTGCGCACCTAGACTGATCGGGTGACTTTGAGTACAGAATCATCCCGCCCGACACCGACCAGCGCCGCAGCGCCGACCTCGATCGGCCTCGGTATGCCCCGGCTTCCGGGCGTGCGCAACAGGCTCAAGGATACCCCGGCACCCGGACCCAAACGGGTACTGCTGGCGGCGCCGCGCGGATACTGCGCCGGGGTCGACCGGGCTGTGATCGCCGTGGAGAAGGCCCTTGAGCTGTACGGCTCGCCCGTGTACGTGCGCAAACAGATCGTGCACAACACCCACGTGGTGTCTGAGCTGGAAAAACAGGGCGCCATTTTCGTTGAGGAGGTCGACGAGGTCCCCCCGGGATCGCATATCGTCTTCAGCGCGCACGGGGTGTCCCCGGCCGTGGTCAACGCCGCCGCCGAGCGAGGCCTGCAGGCCATCGACGCCACCTGTCCGCTGGTGACCAAGGTGCACCGTGAAGCCGTGCGGTTCGCCCGGGACGATTTCGAGATTCTGCTGATCGGCCATGAAGGCCATGAAGAGGTCGAGGGCACCGCCGGAGAGGCCCCCGAGCACACCACTCTGGTCGGCAGCCCCGACGAAGCCGACACTATTGAGGTGCGCGACCCCGACCGGGTGGTGTGGCTGTCACAGACCACTCTGAGCGTGGACGAAACCATGGAGACCGTGCGCCGACTGCGCGCCCGGTTCCCGAACCTGCAGGACCCGCCCAGTGATGACATCTGCTATGCCACCCAGAACCGCCAGGTCGCCATCAAGAAGGTGGCCGCCGGCGCCGAACTGGTCATCGTGGTCGGTTCCGCGAACTCGTCCAACTCGGTGCGGCTGGTCGAAGTGGCCTTGGAATACGGCGCGACCGCTGCGTACCGGGTGGACTACGCCAGCGAAGTGAAGCAGGAGTGGCTCGACGGCATCACGACCGTCGGTGTCACCAGCGGGGCATCCGTTCCTGAAGAGCTGGTGGACGAGCTGCTGCGCGATTTGGCCGACGCCGGGTACGGCGACGTTGAGTTGGTCAAGACCGCCGAGGAAGACCTGCTCTTCTCCCTGCCCAAGGAACTGCGCAAGGACCTCGCCGGCAACGAAGACGCCCGCGGCGCCGGCGGCCGCATCGACCGCAGCGCGTAACCGGCTGCACCGGACCACGACAGCGCCGGACAACGACAGCGCCCGACAACAACAGCGCCCGGCCTCGTCTTGTGACGTGGCCGGGCGTTGTCGTGTGGTTTTCGCCGAATGCCGGCGGTCGGGCTAGCCCTGCCCGTAGAAGTTGAGCAGGGTCGGGTCGGTGGCCAGAATGACCGCCATCACCGCCAGCGTCACGATGACGCCCAGCACGCCGCCGATGATCGGCACGTAGAACGCCCGCCGGGCGCGCACCAGCAGCATGATCGCCGCCGTCAGGGTCAGCGCCCACAGCAGACCGGCCGAGACGCTGCCGGCCAGCAGCAGGCCCGGAACGGACGCCGCGGGTTCGTACGTGCCCAAGCCCTGCTGCGTGTACACGGACTGCAGGGCGTCGGGAATCCCGATGAACATGGCGATGGTGGTCAGGGTCGCCATCAGCCCGAAAATGAGCAGGCTGAGAGTGACCGGCCGGTCCCAGCCGGGAACTGTGCGCCCGGCTGGTTCGATCGCCGGTTCGATCGCCGGAGCGGCCTCGGCCGGCGGGGGAGCCCCGCCGGCCGCGGGCGTCACCGGAGGCTCCCAGGTCCAGCCTTCGGGGGCGAGCTCGCCGAACTGAGGCCGGGGCCGTCGGTCGGCGGGCGGCGTCTCGGCGGGGCCGGATGCGGGGGTGTCAGTCATGGGGCGCTGGTTCTGGCTTTCTCTCTCGGTGCACTGTCGGGCGGGCTCAGCTGTTGGAATGGCCCGCCGAGCCGAGCTGACGGGTGGCGTCCACGACGCGGGCGGCCATGGCTGACTCGGCGATCTTGCCCCAGGCGCGCGGGTCGTAGACCTTCTTGTTGCCCACTTCGCCGTCGACCTTGATGACCTTGTCGTAGTTCTTGAGCATGTAGTCCGCAATCGAGCGGGTGAAAGCGTACTGCGTGTCGGTGTCGATGTTCATCTTCACGACGCCGTTCGCGACGGCCTCCGCGATCTCGGCATCCGTCGAGCCGGAACCGCCGTGGAAGACCAGGTCGAGGGGGAGGGCCGCGGTGCCGTACTTGGCGGCGAGACCGGTCTGAATCTCCTTGAGCAGCTCGGGGCGCAGCTTCACATTGCCGGGCTTGTACACGCCGTGCACGTTGCCGAACGTGAGCGCGGCCATGTACCGGCCCTGCTCGCCGAGGCCGAGCGCGTCGATCATCGCGACGGTGTCGTCGAGGGTCGTGTAGAGGTTCTCGTTGATGTCGGCCTGCACGCCGTCTTCCTCGCCGCCGACGGCACCGATCTCGACCTCGAGAATGGCGTTGATGGCGCGGGTGCGCTTGAGCACGTCTTTCGCGATGGTGAGGTTCTCGTCGAGCGCAATCGCCGAGCCGTCCCACATGTGGGACTGGAAGATGGGGTTGCGACCGGCCTTGACCTCGTCTTCGGAGGCGGCGATGAGCGGCATCACGAAGTCGTTGAGGGCACCCTGCGGGCAGTGGTCGGTGTGCAGGGCGACGGTGACGGGATAGTTGTCGGCGACGGCGTGCACGAATGCGGCGAAGGCCAGGGCGCCCGAGGCGCGGTTCTTCACGGTGTGGCCGGCGAAGTAGTCGGCGCCTCCCGTGGTGACCTGGATGATGCCGTCGGAGCCAGCCTCGGTGAGGCCCTGAAGCACGGCGTTGATGCTCTGCGAGGACGACACGTTGAAAGCCGGGTAGGCGAAGCCACCGGTCTTGGCCTTATCAAGCATTTCGGCGTACTGGTCGGGGGTTGCGATGGGCATAACATCTCCTCGAAAGTTTGTGGGGTCTGAATATCAGTCTAGCCACGTGCCTCTGTGTGGCCGGGGACCCGATACGTCGGGCGCGGGGCGGTGCCGCGCGTACGCCCGCCATCGTTGCAGCACTGTTTCCGAACCGGATGTGGCGGCGCGGTAGGGTACAGCGGGCGGCCTTCTTTGACGATGCCCCGTGCAACCACCACCACCGATGTCGAAACTACGTCCGGGAGGACCTACTGTGAACAGCACTGAATCCGCCATCCTCTACTCACACCCCGATCGAAATCTCGCCATGGAGCTGGTGCGTGCCACCGAGGCCGCCGCCATCCGGGCTGTTCCGTTCATCGGCCGTGGCGATAAGAACGCCGCCGACAAGGCCGCCGTCGACGCTATGCGCGCCTTCCTCGGCACCGTCAACTTCGACGGCCTCATCGTGATCGGCGAGGGCGAGAAAGACGAAGCCCCGATGCTCTTCAACGGCGAACACGTGGGCAACGGCCGCGGCCCGGCCTGCGACATCGCGGTGGACCCCATCGACGGAACCAGTCTCACCGCTGCCGGCCGCCAGAACGCCCTCTCCGTGATCGCGGTCTCCGCCCGCGGCACCATGCTCGACGCCTCGTCGGTGTTCTACATGGACAAGATCGTCACCGGCGCCGCCGGCCGGGGTGTCGTCAGCCTCGACCAGTCCATCGGCGACAACATCCGCGCCCTGTCCCAGGCCACCGGCAAGCCGGTCAACGAGATGGTGCTCGCCGTTCTGGACCGCCCGCGGCACGCCCAGCTCATCGATGAGATCCGCACCGCCGGAGCCGGAACGCGTCTGATGCTGGACGGCGACGTTGCCGGCGGCATCAATGCGGCCCGCTACGAGACCCGCATCGACATGTGCGTCGGCATCGGTGGCAGCCCGGAAGGCATCACGACGGCGTGTGCGATCAAGGCGCTCGGCGGCTACATGCAGGGCCGGCTCGCCCCGGCCGAGGCTGAGATGGAGAAGGCCATCGCCGCCGGCCTCGAGCTCGACAAACTGCTTGAGGTGGAAGACATGGTCAGCGGTGACAACACGTTCTTCGTGGCGACCGGCGTGACCGACGGCGGACTCGTCGACGGCGTGCGCCGCAAGGGTCCGATGATTCGCACCGAAAGCATCGTGCTGCGTTCCCGTTCGGGCACGGCCCGCCGTGTGATCGCCGAGCACCAGGCCGAGAAGTGGCTCTAGGCTGACACGCCGACCGGCACCCCCGCGATGCTTCTCACGAAGCGCCGCGGGGGTGCTTTTTTGGGTCTGGTCGGGCTCAGCGTTCCAGCTCGGCGACGAACTCGAACGCGGACAGGTCCCGCGGGGACTCGTCGATGCCGGCCAGGGGCGCCAGCACCGTTGACTCGTCGAGGGCGTTGAGTTTGCGCGCCGTGGGCAGCACCTGACGCTCCATCGAACCGACGAAACTGTTGTAGTCCTTCACGGTGCGTTCGATGGACCGGCCGAGCTTCTCGATGTGCGTGGCCGTGGTCGACAGCCGGGTGTACAGCTCACGGCTGAGGTCGAACAGAACCTTGGCGTCGTGGGTGAGCACGTCCTGCTGCCAGCTGAAGGCCACCGTTTTCAGAACCGACCACAGGGTGACCGGTGAGGCCAGGGCGACCCGTTTACTGAAGGCGAACTCCATGATCGAGGGGTCGGCTTCGAGCGCGGAGGAGACCAGCGACTCGCTCGGGATGAAGGCGATCACGATTTCGGGGGAGGCCTCCAGACCCTGCCAGTAGGCCTTACCGCCCAGGGCCGTGATGTGCTCCCGCACGGCTTTCACGTGTGCTTTCATCAGCGTCGCCCGGCGGTCGCCCTCCGCGCCGGTGGCGGTGGCCGGAATCTGGCTGGCCTCCAGGAACGCGGTGAAGGGCACCTTGGCGTCGACGGCGATGTTCTTCCCGCCCGGGAGGTGCACAACCATGTCGGGCCGGCCGGCGCCGGCGTCGCTCGTGATGCTGGACTGCAGGTCGAAGTCCACCCGTTCGATGAGACCGGCGGCTTCGACGACGCTGCGCAGCTGGGTCTCGCCCCACACGCCGCGGGTGCTGTTGGCCCGCAGCGCCGAGGCGAGCGATTCCGCCGTGCGGCTCAGGCGCTCCTCCGATTCGGTCGCGAAACGCAGTTGCTCGCTCAGCTCGGTGTGCTGCACGCTGCGCTGGGCTTCGAGGCCGGCCACCTTGGTCTGCATGTCCTGCAGGCTCTCACGCACCGGGGCGAGTGCCTGCAGGATGCGGCTCTCCTGCTCGTCACGTTCGCCGCGGGCCGCCTGATCACGGTGCTGGCGTTCCCCGAGCTCCCGGTACTGCGCCCGGGAGTCGTCGACCTGCGCGCGCAACGCATCGCCGGTGGCCAGAGCCGCCGACAGTTCCACCTGCAGGGCCGCACGAACGGAAGTCTCGCTCGCGCGCAGCTCTGCCGTCGCGATCTGGAAGCGCGCCTCGGCGACGGCCGGATCCACGCCCACCGGATGGGCCGCGCTGCGGCGCTGCAGCAGCGTGTAGGCAAGCAGGGCGCCGAGCAGAAGCCCGATCAGAAGGCCGAGGATGAGACTGACTGTGTCCATGGAATCAGTCTGACAGTCACCACCGACACGGTCGGCCGGCGCCGGTCTGGTCGGCGTGCCGGTCAGTCAGTTCAGCGCCATGGGGCCGTGCGTGGCGGCGTGCTCCTGCTCGGCGACCGGCCCGATCACGCCGATCTTGATCCGCAGAAAACGGGCGAGTCCTCCGAGCGTTTCCGCGTGATGGAACGCGGCGGCGTGAATGATGATCGCCGCGCAGGCCTCGGCGTCGGCGAGCGCGTTGTGGTGCGAGAAATCTTCATACCCGGCGGCCGTCGCCGCGACCGGCAACCGGTAGGAGTCAAGGTGGTAGGTGCGCCGGGCCACCTGCAGGCTGCAGACATAGGTGAAGTCGGGCACGATCTGGCCGGTCACCGTCGAGGCGGTCTTGATCACGCCGAGATCGAAGCCGGCGTTGTGCGCCACGAGCGGGTCACCGTCGGCGAAGGCGACCAGCCGGGGAAGCTGCTCGGCCCAGGTGTCGGCACCCACGACATCCGCCGCGCGCAGGCCGTGAATCTTGGTGTTCCACTCCAGAAAGGCGTCATGGCCGGTCGGCGGCTGAATGAGCCAGTACACCTTGTCGACGACTTTGCCGTCGCGAACCTTCACCAAACCCACCGAGCAGGCGGAGGCGCTCGAGGAATTAGCGGTTTCGAAATCGATGGCGGTGAAATTCAGCACGCGCATATCGTCTCACGGGCCGCTGACAGCCGTTCGTTCCGTCGGCCTCACCGGCCGCTGGCTCGCAGCAGCGCCCGAGTCGGTAGACTGGTTTCTCGTGGCTCTTACTATTGCAATCGTCGGACTGCCCAATGTCGGCAAGTCCACCCTCTTCAACGCGTTGACCAAGAACAACGTACTCGCGGCGAACTACCCCTTCGCGACGATCGAACCCAACGTGGGGATCGTGAACTTGCCGGACTACCGGCTGGCCGAGCTGGCAACCATCTACGGCAGCAAGGCCCTGTTGCCGGCACCGGTGTCGTTCGTCGACATCGCCGGCATCGTGCGCGGCGCCAGCGAAGGGGAGGGGCTCGGCAACAAGTTCCTCGCCAACATCCGTGAAGCGGATGCCATCGCCCAGGTCATTCGCGGATTCGCCGACCCCGACGTGGTGCACGTCGACGGGGCCGTGAACCCGGCCGGCGACATGGAGACCATCAACACCGAGCTCATCCTCGCCGACCTGCAGACCCTCGAGAAGGCCGTGCTGCGGTTCGAGAAGGAGGTCAAGGGGCGCAAGCTTCCGGCCCTCGTTCTGGAGACCGCGATCAAGGCGCAGGCGATTCTCGACACCGGTGCGCCGTTGTCGTCGGCGACGCTCGATATCGA
>JAWOHA010000188.1:0-11404 GCA_046496385.1 Cryobacterium sp.
GCGGCACCGCATACGTCTACAAGCTCAGCGCCGACCGGGTCAACCGGGATTCCCTGGCATCGGGCGAACTCACCCTGTCCGCGCTCGGCAGCGCGGATCGGGAGATTCTGGCCGACCTGCTGCAACGTCACGTCACCGAGACCGAGTCGGCCCTGGCCGCACGGTTCCTGGCCACGCTCGACGACACACTCAACTCGTTCGTCAAGGTGCTGCCGCGGGACTTCGCGGCAGTCCTGGCAACCCGACAAACCGCCGTTGATGAGGGACTCGATCCTGACGGCGATGTGGTTTGGAACCGAATCATGGAGGTAACCAATGGCTGATCCGAAGGGATTCCTGAAGACCACCGAGCGCGAGCTGCCCGCGCGTCGCCCCGTTTCCGTGCGACTGATGGACTGGAAAGAGGTCTACGAGCAGGGCGACGCCGCCGTGCTCAAGCGCCAGGCCGGCCGCTGTATGGACTGCGGGGTGCCGTTCTGCCACCAGGGCTGTCCGCTGGGCAACTTGATCCCGGAGTGGAACGACCTGGTCGTCCGCGACGAGGGCCAGCAGGCCATCGAACGCCTGCACTCCACCAACAACTTTCCCGAGTTCACCGGTCGGCTCTGCCCCGCCCCGTGCGAATCGTCCTGCGTGCTGGGGATCAACCAGCCCGCGGTCACGATCAAGCAGGTCGAGGTCTCCATCATCGACACCGCTTTCGCCGAGGGCTGGGTCACCCCGCAACCCCCCGGCCGGATCACCGGCAAGACCGTGGCCGTGGTCGGATCCGGACCGGCCGGACTGGCCGCCGCGCAGCAGCTCACCCGCGCCGGCCACACCGTCGCCGTGTTCGAACGTGACGACCGTATCGGAGGACTCCTGCGCTACGGCATCCCGGACTTCAAGATGGAGAAGAAACACATCGAGGCGCGCCTGGCGCAGATGACGGCGGAGGGAACCCGGTTCCGGGCCGGGGTCAACATCGGTGTCGACATCACCTGGGACGCCCTGCGAGCCCGCTACGACGCCGTCGTGGTCGCGACCGGGGCCATGGTTCCGCGCGACCTGCCCATTCCGGGCCGGGACCTCTCCGGGGTGCACTTCGCCATGGAATACCTCGTACAGCAGAACAAGTGGGGTGCCGGCGACAGCGTCGACCAGCAGATCACCGCCGAAGGCAAGCACGTCATCGTGCTCGGCGGCGGCGACACCGGCGCGGACTGCATCGGCACCGCGCACCGCCAGCTGGCCGCGTCCGTCACCAACCTGGCGATCGGCAAGCAGCCGGGCACGACACGTCCCGAGACGCAGCCGTGGCCGCTGGCGCCGACCCTGTTCGAGGTGACCAGCGCCCACGAAGAGGGCGGAAAACGCGAGTACCTGGCGTCGACGGTCGAATTCCTCGCCAACGACGTCGGTGAGGTGCGAGCGCTGCGCATCGCCGAGACCGAGTACCTGGACGGCCGACGGGTGCCCAAAGCCGGTACCGAGCGCGAGATTCCCGCCGACCTGGTGCTGCTGGCAATGGGTTTCAGCGGACCGCAAGCCGCTGATCTCACCCACCAGCTGCACCTGCCGTTCACCGACGCCGGCCTGGTCGAGCGCGACGGGCAGTACCAGACCAGTCATGAGGGCATCTTCGTGGCCGGCGACGCCGGGCGTGGTCAGTCGCTCATCGTCTGGGCCATCGCCGAAGGCCGCTCCGTGGCCGCAGCGGTCGACCGTTTTCTCGAGGGCGACACACAGCTGCCCGCGCCCGTCGCCCCCACGGATCAGTCTTTTGCCCTCTGACCGTTCGGTGCGGGCACCACACACTTTTTTTGATTCACGTACAGTCCCACCATGCGCCAACGGCGCAGAAATCGGAGATTCACCAGCATGAGACGCGCGAAAATTGTCGCCACCCTCGGGCCGGCAGCCGCCAGCTACGAACAGATCCGAGCGCTTATCGACGCGGGCGTTGACGTCTGCCGCATGAACCTGAGCCACGGCAACTACCAGGTACACGAGAGTGTTTACGCCAACGTGCGCAAGGCAGCCAACGACTCCGGTCGCGCCGTCGCCGTCATGGTCGACCTGCAGGGCCCCAAGATCCGGCTCGGCAAGTTCGAGAACGGCCCGCACGACCTGGGCGTCGGAGACATCTTCAGAATCACCACCGATGACATCCTCGGCACTCAGGAAATCTGCGGAACCACCTTCAAGGGCCTCCCGCAAGACGTCGAGCCCGGAGACTTTCTGCTCATCGACGACGGCAAGGTCAAGGTCGAGGTCGTCGAGACGGATGGCGTCGTCGTCACGACGAAGGTCCTCGTCGCCGGCCCGGTCTCCAACAACAAGGGCATCAACCTTCCCGGCGTGGCCGTGAACGTGCCTGCTCTGTCGGAAAAAGACGAAGCCGACCTGCGCTGGGGCCTGCGCCTCGGTACAGACCTGATCGCTCTGTCGTTCGTGCGCAACGCCGACGACATCACCCGGGTGCACGAGATCATGGACGAAGAGGGCCGTCGTGTTCCGGTGATCGCCAAGATCGAGAAGCCGCAGGCCGTGGAACACCTCGAAGCAATCGTTGCCGCGTTCGACGCCATCATGGTCGCCCGCGGTGACCTCGGCGTGGAGCTGCCCCTCGAAGCGGTGCCGATCGTGCAGAAGCAGGCCGTGGAAATCGCCCGCCGGATGGCCAAGCCCGTCATCGTCGCCACCCAGATGCTCGAATCGATGATTCAGAGTCCTGTGCCGACCCGCGCCGAAACCTCGGACGTGGCCAACGCCGTTCTCGACGGCGCCGACGCGGTGATGCTCAGCGGTGAAACCAGTGTGGGCGCCTACCCCGTCGTGACCGTGCAGACCATGGCCCGGATCGTGAGTTCCACCGAGGAGCACGGCCTCGACCGCATCGCCAAGCTCACCAACCGGCCCCGCACCCAGGGCGGGGCGATCACCCTCGCCGCCATTGAAGTTGCCGAATTCGTGGACGCGAAGTTTCTGTGCATCTTCACCGAGTCGGGCGACTCCGCTCGGCGCATGTCACGCCTGCGGTCGCACATCCCGATGCTGGCCTTCACCCCGGAGCCCGGAATCCGTCGTCGCCTCGCACTGACCTGGGGAATCCAGACCCATCTGGTGGAGCGCGTCACTCATACCGACGCCATGTACGGCCAGGTCGACGACATTCTCCTCGGCCAGGGCCTCGCCCAGGTCGGTGACAAGGTCGTCGTGATCTCCGGATCCCCTCCCGGAATCGTGGGCTCCACCAACGACATCCGCGTGCACCGCGTCGGTGACGCGCACAACGAGGTTGCACCCGCCTACAAGAAGTAGCGGCGTTCCTCGCTCAGCGGGTGCAGCATCGGTCGCGACTCTGTCGAACCGAGGTTGCACCCGCTGCCGCCGTTTGAGCGGGTGAGGGCTGACCTCGATACCAGCGGATGAGATCGAAACTCCCTCGCCGACGCGAAACGCGTCGGCGCGGGGGCGGGCGACTCGTCCGTCACCCGATCGGCACGACGGGCCCGAACACCGACAGCCCCCGACTTCTCGGGGGCTGTCGGTGTTCGGGCTGCTGCCCAGTTACGTGTACCGGTGGTGGGACTCGAACCCACACGTCCTCTCGAACAAAGCATTTTGAGTGCTCCGCGTCTGCCATTCCGCCACACCGGCTCAGTGTCCTTGATCAGAATACCGTAGGCTTTGGCTGTGACCGACCAAGACAGCACCCCCACCCCTCCGCGCCGCGTAGTCGTCGCAGAGGACGAGTCCCTTATCCGCCTCGACATCGTCGAGATTCTCCGAGACAACGGTTTTGAAGTTGTCGGCGAAGCCGGTGACGGCGAAACAGCTGTGGCTCTGGCCCGGGAGCTGCGCCCCGACCTGGTCATCATGGATGTGAAGATGCCCCAGCTCGACGGCATCAGCGCCGCCGAACGGCTGTCCAAGGAGCACATCGCGCCCGTCGTGCTGCTCACCGCGTTCAGTCAGAAAGAACTCGTCGAGCGTGCCACCGAAGCCGGTGCCCTCGCCTATGTGGTGAAGCCGTTCACCCCGAACGACCTGCTGCCCGCCATCGAAATCGCACTGTCCCGGTACAGCCAGATCATCACCCTCGAGGCCGAGGTGGCCGACCTCGTCGAACGCTTCGAAACCCGCAAGCTTGTAGACCGTGCCAAGGGACTGCTCAACGAGAAGATGGGGCTCACCGAGCCCGAAGCCTTCCGTTGGATTCAGAAGGCCTCCATGGACCGCCGACTCACCATGCACGACGTGTCTCAGGCGATCATCGAACAGCTCAGCGCGAAGAAGTAGCTCAGCGCGAAGAAGTAGCTCAGCGCGAAGAAGCAGCTCAGCGCGAAGAAGCAGCTCAGCGTCAGCCGCCCCTGCCGGGCCGCTGAACAGTTCGGCCCGGTCAATGGCGACCGGGCCGAACGTGCGTTGTCGTGCTCTCAGACGGCCGGTCGCTCCCGGATGATGTTCGTGATGCGGATCGTGGAGCAGCGCCGCCCCTGATCGTCGGTGACGGCGATCTCGTGTGTGGTGAGCGTGCGGCCCAGATGAATCGGGGTGCAGACACCCGTGACATATCCGGACGTGGCCGAGCGGGTGTGCGTCGCGTTGATCTCAATGCCGACCGCGAGCTTGCCGGGTCCGGCGTGCAGATTCGCCGCCATCGACCCGAGAGACTCGCCCAGAACCACGTAGGCGCCGCCGTGCAGCAGCATGGCCGGCTGGGTGTTGCCCTCTACGGGCATGCGGGCCACGGCTCGTTCGATGCGAAATTCCAGGAACTCAATGCCCATCTTGTCGGCGAGAGCTCCGCCGCCGCGCTGCTGAACCCAGTCGAGGGCGTCTTCGGTCTGACTGAACATGATCACCTTTGGTCGATGCCCGTTTGCCCATCCGGCCGAACGGCCGGAGGGCTTGTAGGCTGGGGGAGTGCTGGACTCCGAAAAGCCTACCCTGATGATCATTGACGGCCACTCCCTGGCATTCCGGGCGTTCTTCGCCCTGCCGGTGGACAGTTTTCAGACCCACGCCGGGCAACACACGAATGCCATTCACGGCTTCCTGTCGATGCTGCTGAGTCTGCTGCGCAATGAGAAACCGACCCATATCGCGGTCGCCTTCGACATCTCCCGAGCCTCGTTCCGCACTCGGGAATACCCGGAGTACAAGGGCACCCGCAACGCGACCCCGCCGGAATTCCTCGGTCAGATCCCCCTGCTGCAGGAGGCCCTCGCCGCGATGAACATTCAAACCATCACGAAAGAAGACTTCGAAGCCGACGATATCCTCGCCACCCTGTCGGTGCAGGGAAACACCGCCGGCTATGACGTGCTCGTCGTCTCCGGCGACCGCGACGCCATCCAGCTGGTCAACGACAATGTCACGCTGCTGTACCCGGCCAGTCAGGGTGTCTCCGCACTGACCCGGTACGACCCGGCCCGCGTGCGCGAACGATACGGCGTCGACCCGGCCCAGTACCCCGACGTCGCCGCCCTGGTCGGTGAAACCAGCGACAATCTCATCGGCATCAGCAAGGTCGGCGAGAAGACCGCCGTGAAGTGGCTCGGCCTGTACGGCAGCCTCGACGGGATCCTGGAGCATGCCGACGAGATCAAGGGTGTCGTGGGCAACAACCTGCGCGAGCAGAAAGAGAACGCCATCCGCAACCGGCGCCTCAACCGTCTCGTGACCGACGTTGAACTCGACGTCACGGTCGACGCACTGCAGCGCGGGGCGATGAACCAGGCGGCCGTGAAAGACGTCTTCGGGCGCCTGGAGTTCAAGAGCCTGCTCGACCGGGTGTTGAAACTCGAAGGAGCCGACGCCGCCAGTGTGACGGCCGGGTCGGCGGATGCCGCCACCCTCGTCGCCGAGGAATCGCTCATCATCGCGCCGGTCGTGCCCCTCGCGCAGACCCTGCTCGACGAAGAACTCGCCGCCTGGATCGCACGCGCCTCCGATGCCCACCCCGGTGGGCTCGGGCTCACCGTTGAGATGCAGGAGGGCCGCGCGATCGGGTTCGGCCTCGCCAGCCCCACCGAGACGATCACCCTGCCCTGGCTGCCGGGCCGGGTCGACTACGCACCCTTCGAGGTATGGCTGGCCGGCGACGCCCCGAAGATCATGCACGACGCCAAACCGCAGCTCAAGGCACTGCACCGCACCGGTCTGGCGTTTGCGGGCCTCGCCGTGGACACGCTCATCGCCGGCTGGCTGATGCGGCCCGGCGGCCCCGACAAGACCCTGGCCGACCTCGTCACCCGTCACCTCGACGAGACCCTCCCGGCCACCGACCCGAACCAGCTCGTGCCCGATGAGACCCAGTCCGGCGGAGTGCCCGCACAGGCCTGGTACACGCTGCGACTGGCGCCGGCGATCCTGTCGGGGCTCGATGCCGGTTCCGTGCGGGTCCTCACCGAGATTGAGATTCCCACGCTGCTCACCCTCGTCGGCATGGAACTGACCGGTGTCGCCGTGTCCCACGAGCAGCTCGCCGCGCTGTCGACCCAGCTGGGCGAACGCACCGCGAGCCTCGCCGCCCGCGCCTACGCCGAAATCGGCCGCGAGGTGAATCTCGGATCCCCGAAACAGCTGCAGGACGTGCTCTTCGACCAGCTGGCCATGCCCAAGACCCGAGCCAACAAGACCGGATACTCCACCGATGCCGGCGCTCTCGCTGACCTGCAGGCGAGCAATCCGCATCCGTTCCTGGATCTGCTGCTGCAGCACCGCGACGCGACCAAGCTGCGCCAGATCGTGGAGACCCTCGACAAAGAGATCGACACGACCGGTCGTATCCACACGACCTATGTGCAGATCGGCACGGCCACGGGCCGCATCTCGTCTAACGAACCCAATCTGCAGAACATCCCGGTGCGTACCGAGGAAGGCCGTCGTATTCGTGCTGCCTTCCACGCCGGACCCGGCAGTGAGAGCCTGCTCACCGCAGACTATTCCCAGATTGAGATGCGCATCATGGCGCACCTCTCCGAGGACGCCGGCCTGATCGAAGCCTTCAACGCCGGTGAGGACCTGCACCGTTTCGTGGGCGCCCGCATTTTCGGCGTCACCCCGGAAGAGGTCACCCCCGTGATGCGCGGCAAGGTCAAAGCGATGTCGTACGGACTGGCCTACGGACTGAGCGCCTTCGGACTGTCCAAACAGTTGCGCATCGACAACAAAGAAGCCAAGCAGTTGATGACGGACTACTTCGAGCGTTTCGGCGCGGTGCGCGACTACCTGCGCCACGTCGTCGAACAGGCCAAGGTCGACGGCTACACGCAGACCATTTTCGGTCGCCGCCGACCGTTCCCCGACCTGCACAGCCCGAACCGGGCGCTGCGTGACAATGCCGAGCGCGCCGCCCTCAACGCGCCCATCCAGGGCTCTGCGGCCGACATCATGAAGATCGCCATGAACGGCATCGCCGGTGATCTCGCCTCTCAGGGGCTCGAATCCAGAATGATGCTTCAGGTGCATGACGAACTGATCTTCGAGGTCGCCCCGGGGGAGTGGGATAACCTGAGCGCCGTTGTCACGCACCGGATGAGTTCGGCCGCCGACCTGCTGGTGCCCCTGGACGTTCAGCTCGGCCGGGGCGCGAACTGGGACGACGCGGCGCACTGAACCCGGACCGGCGGGGTCGGGTCGTGGTGTTCTAGGCTCAGGCCATGACAAACCAGACGCCGCGGGCCGCGACCCCGATCGACCAGATCGCGGAAACCTGGGTGGACACCCTCGTCGAGCTCGATCCGACCGTGGGGACCTACATCGGACGCACGGCGGGTGACGGTCGTTTCGGGGATCTGTCGCCCGTCGGACACGATCGCTACGTGCAGGAGGCACGAAGGGTGCTCGCGGCGCTGCACGCCGCACCGGTCGGTGACGCCGTCGACGAGGTCACCCGAACGGACCTGAGTGCCAGCCTCACCCTCGACTTGGCCAGCGCGGAAGCGGGCCTTCAGCTGCGGGACCTGAACGTGATCGCGTCCCCGGCCCAGGGTGTCCGCGAGGTCTTCGATCTGATGCCCACACGCACCGTCGCCGACTGGTCGACCATCTCCGAGCGGCTGCTGGCCGTTTCGCCGGCCATCGACGGGTACATCGAGACTCTCCGGCTCGGAATCAGCCGAGGCATCACCCCAGCCCGGCGCCAGGTGCGCGAGGTGCTCGCGCAAACCCGCCGACACGCCGCCCACGACGGTTTCTTCGCCGCGTTCGCCGCGGCCGCCAGCCCGGCGACGGGCGCACTGCCCGCTTCGCTGGCCGCCGACCTGGCGTTCGGGGCGCGCCGTGCGGCGGCCGCCTACGACACGCTCAGCAGCTTTCTCCGCGACGACCTCGAGCCCGTGGCGACCCTGCCGGACGCTGTCGGGCGCGACCACTACACCCTGGTGTCGCAGCAATTCCTCGGCGCCGACATCGACCTGGACGAAACCTACGACTGGGGCGTCGCAGAACTGGCCCGTATGACCGCGGAACAGCAGAGTGCGGCTCGGGAGGTTCTGCCCGGCGCGACGATCGCGGAGGCGATCGCCTTTCTCGACACGGACCCGCGCCGCAAGCTGCATGGCACCGATGCCCTGCAGGCGTGGATGCAGCAGACCAGCGACCAGGCCGTTGCCGCGCTGGCCGGCACCCAGTTCGACATTCCCGACGAGATCAAGACCATCGAATGCATGATCGCCCCCACGCAGGAGGGCGGAATCTACTACACGGGACCCACCGACGATTTCTCCCGGCCCGGCCGGATGTGGTGGTCTGTTCCGGTCGGCGTCACCGACTTCGACACCTGGCGTGAACTGACCACGGTCTACCACGAGGGTGTTCCCGGGCACCACCTGCAGATCGGCCAGGCCGTCTACAACCGTGCCTCGCTGAACACCTGGCGGCGCCAGCTGGCCGGCACGTCGGGTCACGCCGAGGGGTGGGCGCTGTACGCGGAACGGCTCATGGAACAGTTGGGCTACCTCGACGATCCCGCCGACCGCCTGGGGATGCTGGACGGGCAGCGCATGCGTGCCGCCCGCGTCGTGCTGGACATCGGGGTGCACCTGGGAAAACCGCGCCCCGATGGCGGTGGAATCTGGAATGCCGAGCACGCCTTCGACTTTCTCAGCGAGAACGTCAACATGAACGCCGGCTTCGTACGGTTCGAGGTCAACCGGTATCTCGGCTGGCCCGGACAGGCGCCGTCCTACAAGGTCGGCCAGCGTCTCTGGGAGCGGCTGCGGGACGAGTGTCAGAACCGGGAAGGCGCTGCCTTCTCGGTCAAAGACTTTCACCGTCGGGCCCTCGCGCTCGGCGGCGTGCGCCTGGACACCCTGCAGACAGCGTTGCGCTGACGAGCTGACGAGCTGACGAGCTGAAGGCGGTGTGAATCTGGCCTTCGATTCCCGCTCTCGAGTTGCCGTGCGCGGCCTGCGGCGGCTACCATGAGGAGTCACATTTGTGACTACCCATCCGTCGCCGTGCGCGGAGTTACACAGCCTGAATCAGAACCTGATCCAGTCCGCGCCGGCCTGAGTTATGTCCATCCTGGAGCAACTACTACATGACAAACGCAACGACCGAACGGGCACCCAAGCAGGTCGCCATCAATGACATTGGATCTGCTGAAGACTTTCTTGCCGCGGTCGAAAAGACTCTGAAATTCTTCAACGACGGAGACCTCATCGAGGGCACCGTCGTGAAGATCGACCGCGACGAGGTTCTCCTCGACGTGGGCTACAAGACCGAGGGCGTCATTCCCTCCCGCGAACTTTCCATCAAGCACGACGTTGACCCTTCCGAGGTTGTCAAGGTCGGAGACCTGGTCGAGGCCCTCGTTCTTCAGAAAGAAGACAAAGAAGGCCGCCTCATCCTCTCCAAGAAGCGCGCTCAGTACGAGCGTGCATGGGGCGATGTTGAGAAGATCAAGGAAGCCGACGGTGTTGTCACCGGTTCGGTCATCGAGGTCGTCAAGGGTGGACTCATCGTCGACATCGGACTTCGTGGCTTCCTGCCGGCATCGCTCATCGAGCTGCGCCGCGTTCGCGACCTGACCCCGTACCTGGGCCAGGAGATCGAGGCCAAAATCCTCGAACTCGACAAGAACCGCAACAACGTTGTGCTGTCCCGTCGCGCCCTGCTCGAGCAGACCCAGTCCGAGAGCCGCACCACGTTCCTGAACAACCTTCAGAAGGGACAGGTCCGCAAGGGCATCGTCTCCTCGATCGTCAACTTCGGTGCGTTCGTCGACCTCGGTGGCGTGGACGGTCTCGTTCACGTCTCCGAACTCAGCTGGAAGCACATCGAGCACGCCAGCGAGGTCGTCGAGGTCGGCCAGGAAGTCACCGTCGAGATCCTCGAGGTTGACTTGGACCGTGAGCGTGTCTCACTGTCGCTCAAGGCCACGCAGGAAGACCCGTGGCAGGTCTTCGCCCGCACCCACGCCATCGGCCAGGTCGCACCGGGTAAGGTCACCAAGCTCGTTCCGTTCGGCGCGTTCGTTCGCGTTGCTGAGGGCATCGAGGGTCTCGTGCACATCAGCGAGCTCTCCGGCAAGCACGTTGAGCTTGCCGAGCAGGTTGTCTCGGTCGGCGACGAGGTGTTCGTCAAGGTCATCGACATCGACCTCGAGCGTCGTCGCATCTCGTTGAGCCTCAAGCAGGCCAACGACGGTGTCGACCCCGAGGGCACCGAGTTCGACCCGGCGCTGTACGGCATGCTCACCGAGTACGACGACCAGGGCAACTACAAGTACCCGGAAGGTTTCGACTCGGAGACCAACGAGTGGCGCGAAGGCTTCGACTCCCAGCGCGAGAAGTGGGAGCAGGACTACGCTGCCGCCCAGGCTCGCTGGGAAGCCCACAAGAAGCAGGTTGCCTCCTCGAACGACGAGATCATCGCCCCCGGCGATGTCGCGTCCGCAGCGGGCAACTCGTTCTCGAGCGAGACTGCCGGAGCCGGCACCCTCGCCGACGATGAGGCACTCGCCGCACTGCGCGAGAAGCTCAGCAGCAGCAACTAGTCATCACTGACTAGCCGTCAGCACTGACGGGCACCACAGCAGGCCGGACCCTTCGGGGCCCGGCCTGCTGTGTTTGGTGCCGTGGGCGGTGGTGCGTGGGGTGCTGAGCCCGGTGACTGATCCGGGTGTGACCGGTTCGAGCTCTGTCCCGACGGGCCTCCCGCAGGAGCGACAGTGCCGGGAGATTTCTCTCCGTTGGTGTCCATGGCTCAGTTCTCTCACTCATCGCCACTGAAATCGAGAAAGACTTAAAAAGTTGTGAAGTGGTGTACGAAGACATTTTTGCTTTGGGATTAGACGCGAGGTGGGCCGTAACATGAACGCATGTACCTCATCGGGCTCACCGGCGGCATCGCCTCAGGCAAATCATTCGTCGCGGCCGAACTGACGGAACACGGCGCCGTAGTGATC